>JAYWEN010000033.1:0-2236 GCA_043779245.1 Elusimicrobiota bacterium
TCTTTCCAGCCCAAAACGGATTGTTCGACCAAGACTTCGCCGACCGGGCTTGCTTCTATTCCGCGGCGAAGGGCCTCAAGAAGTTCATCTTTTGTATAGACGGTTCCCGATCCGATGCCGCCCAACGTGAAGGAGGGACGGATGATTATCGGAAAGCCAATCACTTTGGAAATTTCTTCGCCTTCGGCGATCGTTTTGGCATAGCCGCTCTTGGGAACCTTGAGTCCCACGTCCTGCATCGTTTTCTTAAAGAGGAGGCGATCTTCCGCCTTTTGAATTGCGTCTAGCTTGGCGCCGATGAGTTCGACGTTGTACTTTTTCAAGATGCCGCTCTTGGCGAGATTGACGGCCAGGTTGAGTGCCGTTTGTCCGCCGAGCGTTGGGAGCAGAGCCTGAGGGCGTTCTTTAGCGATAACTTCTTCCAAAATTTCTAGTGTCAAGGGCTCGATGTAGGTGGCGTCAGCCAACTCGGGATCCGTCATGATGGTGGCTGGGTTGGAATTTACTAGGACGACGCGATACCCTTCCTTGCGAAGCGCTTTAACAGCTTGCGTGCCAGAATAGTCGAACTCACAGGCCTGGCCGATGACAATCGGGCCAGATCCCAAAATAAGGATCGTGTGAATATCAGTTCGTTTGGGCATGAGATTTCATCGAGTCGACAAACCGGTCAAATAGATAACTCGCGTCATGGGGTCCTGGCGAAGATTCCGGATGGTACTGAACGGCAAAAATGGGAAGCTGTTTATGGCGCAGGCCTTCGCAGGTCTTGTCGTTCAAATTCACGTGCGTCATTTCAACGTCGGCCGATGCGAGGCTGTTGGCGTCTACAGCAAATCCGTGGTTCTGCGAGGTGATTTCAATTTTTCCTGTTGTGAGATCTTTGACGGGATGGTTGCCGCCGCGATGCCCGAACTTTAGCTTAAATGTTTTCCCCCCGAGCGCAAGCCCCAAGAGCTGATGGCCGAGACAAATTCCCATTACAGAGAATTGTTCCGAGGATTTTCGTTGTCCCATGGTTTTAATCAATTGCTTCAGAGATTCGATCCCATAAGTGACGGCAGCCGGATCGCCGGGCCCATTGGAAACCAAGATGCCGTGCGGCTGAAATTCGAGAATGGCATTGGCGGAACTGGCGGCAGGCACGACGATCACTTGACAGCCGCGCTGAACAAGACTTCGCAGCGTATTGAATTTCACACCAAAATCCATCACGATCACGCGGAAGTTCTCTGTAGCCGCAAGATCGGGCGATTGCTCGACATTCTTACGAATCCAGCGCCCGCCTTCGCGTAGCCATTGATAAGGCTTCTCACAGCTGACGACGCGAGCTAAATCAGCTCCGGTCATGTTGGGACAGCCTTGTGCTTTGGCAATCAAACTTTTGGGATCCAGATCCCGGGTCGAGACGACGCCTCGCAACGAGCCCGAGTCGCGTAAATGCCGGGTCAGCGCGCGCGTATCCACATCCGTTAGGCCGACGAGGCCGTAGCGCTGCATATAGGCTTGGAGGCTTTCACGGGCGCGCCAGTTGGAATAGAGTCCGCTAATTTCACGGACGATAAATCCCGCGCCAAAGGGTTTGCGGCTTTCGGCGTCTTCTTCATTCACGCCGTAGTTTCCGATGTGCGGGGAGGTCATGGTGATGATCTGACCTTCGTATGAGGGGTCCGTTAATATTTCTTGGTAGCCGGCCATTGAGGTGTTGAAAACAACTTCGCCCATGGTCTCGCCTTCGGCGCCAAAAGAGATGCCCGAAAAAATCCGGCCGGACTCTAAAGCGAGTAGCGCTTTCATGGCTTCCACGGAAACTTCGAGTCAAGAATAATCGTTTCTTCGCGGCTGCGGCCGAGCGAGATCATGGCCATCTTGGCCCCAACCAATTCTTCTAAACGCTTCACATAGCGGCGCGCATTGAGAGGAAGCTGAGAATATTTCGTCATGCCGCGCAGGCTTCCTTGGAAGCCCGGCATGGTCTCATAAATGGGTTCGGCTTCGGCTTGGTCTTGGCGGTCGGTTGGGAATTCGCGCAGAACTTTTTTCCCGACGCGATAGGCCACGCCGATCTTCAGCGGATGAACGCCGTCGAGTACATCGAGCTTGGTTAAAGCAAGCCAGGTTGATCCATTGATACGGACCGCATGTCGAACGGCGACCGCATCAAACCAACCGCAGCGCCGCGGGCGCCCCGTGGTCGCGCCAAATTCCATACCTCGCTGACGTAATGTTTCGCCAA
>JAYWEN010000034.1:0-9215 GCA_043779245.1 Elusimicrobiota bacterium
CTCGCTGTCCAATTCCAACAAAGCCAAACGGACCTTCAAGCCTTAGCGCAAAAGCAGATTTCTGAAGAGATTGACCGCCGAACGAAGGCCTTGGAAGAACGCGTCTCGCGCGAGAAGACCCTGCAAGACGACGATCTGGCGCACCAGCGAGAGCAGTTGGCGATTTACAAAAAAGACCTTGAGACAACCTTCGAACAAGAAAAAACCCGACTCTACACGGAATTTGAAGAGCAAAAGAGCGGGGTCATTGCTGATCGCGAACGGCAAATGGCCGAGCTCGCACAAGAACGTGTGCGTCTGGGTGAGAACCTAGCGGCGCACGAAGCCGACCTACTGAAAAAATTTGAAGCCGAACGCCAGGCGCTTCAAACGAACTGGGAAAAGAAGCAAGCCGAATGGCTCGCCGATCACCAGGTGTCACTCGAAGAAGCCCGAGCGGCTCTGACCCATAAGATCAAAGAGACCGAAGTGACCCTCGCCGCCCGGCAAGAGGCACTCGAGAAAGAATACCGCATTCGCAAAGCCGATTTAGACGAGGGGTTTGCCGCCCGCGAACGGGTCTTGCAGCAAAAGTTTGCTGAAAAAGAGAGCGAGATCGACAAACATGTGCAGGCCCAGCTCATCACCGAACGCCAAGCCCTCCAGAAACAATATGAAGATCGCGGTAAGCGATTGGATGCCGAACACCTGCATCAAAAAGCGTTACTTGAACAGCATCAGCGGGGGCTGGAAGATCAATATCAGAAAGCCAAATCCAATCTGGTTCAGGAATTTCTGCAAAAAGAAAAGAATTTCAATCAGTCCTGGACACTCAAGGAAAAAGAGCTCACTGAGCAATACAAAAAATCCCTCGAGGATGAACGCCAGGCGCTGGAAGCCAAACTCTCCGAGCAAGAGCTCGAGCTCAAAACCCGGTATGAACAAGTCGAAAATGACCTTCGGGGTCAGCTCGAACAGAAATTTGCGCTCGACGGCCAAGCGCTCGCGGACAAATATCGCCTCAAAGAAGATGATCTGGAGACGCGCTCGCAGAAGGAACTGGGCGCGGAGATCGCTCGGCAGGTCCAGATCCTGCGCGATCAGGCGATGCATGACGCCGAGCTCCGCGAAAAAGAATTTGAACGACAAAAGACGCAGCTCGCTGCTCAGAAAGCGACTTGGGAAGGCGAACTCCAGAAAGAGCGGCTGCATCTGGAGAAAGACTGGGCCGATAAAGAGGCGGACCTTCGTCGCCGTCAGGAAGCTGAGGCTCTTCAACTCCGTGCGGCGTGGGAAGAAAAGCAAAAAGAATGGGTCATCCAGAATCAAAGCCAGCTGGCCGGCACGGAATCAGAGCTCAAGAAAACGTATTCCGAAAAAGTGGAGAAGGAGCTCTCTCGCGAAAAAACGCAATTGGCCGCCCACTATGAGGACCTGACGAAGCGTCTTCAGGACGAAATTCTCCATCAAAAAATTCTTCTCGCCGAGCATCAGCACCGCTTAGACGAACAATATCAACGTTCCAAAGCCGTTCTCACGGAAGATTTCCTAAAGAAGGAAAAGGCTTTGGGCGTCGAAGTGGCCAAAAAAGAGGCCGAACTCGCGCAGAGCTATCAGGAATCGTTGACGGCCGAACGGGCGGTCCTGCAAGCTGAGATCGAGAAAGTGCATCAATCCCTCGAGGCCAAGCGTCAGACGCTCGAGCATGGCTACCGAGAAAAAGAGCAATCAATTGTCTCGCGGTACGAGCAGCAGGAAGCCAAGCTGCGCAGCCAATGGGAACAAAATGAGGCACAGCTTCGTACCGAGGTCGCCACTCAGTTTCGTGCAAAAGAGACCGAGCTCCAAGCCAAGACCAAACAGCAGATTACTGTCGAGGTGGAAGAACGCATCCAGGCGCTCAAGGCACAGCTGGAACATGATATTTCCTCTCGTAAGGACGAGCTGGATCGGCAGCGCCAGCAGCTTCTCAAGCAGCGCGCGATTTGGGAAGAAAAACTCAAAGAGGAGAAGACCCATTTAGAACAGCGGCTCGGCGAACGGGAAGTCGAACTGGCGAAAAAGTACGAGGCCGAAAACGAAGTTCTTCGCGAGACTTGGCAGAAAACTCACGATGAGTGGCTGCAGGGCCGCCAAGCCGCACTCAAACAAGAGGTCCTGGTTCAGGAGGAAACCCTCCAGAAGCAATACCAGTCCCTTCTCCTCAAAGAAAAGGAAACGCTGCACAAACAATTTCAAGATCAAAGCGTTCAGTTGCAGCGGGACGTCGAGCGCCAGCGTCAATTCCTTGCCGAACGCCAGAAACAGCAGGATGAACTCTTGGAGCGCACCAAGGCCGCGGTCGTAGCCGAAGCGCTTCAAAAGGAAAAAGCGCACGCTGAAAAGCGGGCGCAGAAAGAGCAGGAATTGGAGCGAGCGCTCCACGAAAAATGGGTAGAAAAGGAGACTGAACTTCAGGCGGCCTTTGATGACCATCTAAAAGCACGCGAAGCCGATCTCATCGCCGCTCAGCAGGAAAAAGTGGCGGCCGAACTCGAGCGTCAAACCGTCGCCTTGAAAGAGCAGGTCGCTCGCGAGTTGTCTCAGCAGCAATCGGATCTTGATCACAAACGTCGCGAACTGGCGAAGCAGCGCACCGCATGGGAAGACCAATTCAAGCAAGAGCAAGTCCGTCTTCAGGCCGATTTCGAAAAACAGAAACAAGCCTGGTGGGCCGAACGACAAACCCAGGTCCAGGGCCTGGCCGAAGAGCGATCCCTTCTCCAGCAGGAATGGGCTCAAAAAGAAGTCGAACTCCTTCGCCGCTTCGAGTCCGAAGGGGTTCAGCAGAAAAAGCAATGGGAAGCGCATCAAGCCAAATGGTTGACCGATCAAGAAGCCATCCTCGCTCAACGCCAATCGGAATTGGACGACGTCGTCCAAGCGCGTCTCGCAGAGAAGGAAAAAATCCAGAAAGCCCATTACGAAGCCCTTCTTGAAAAAGACCGGCAGGCTCTGGCGAAACAATCTGAAGAAAACGCGAAACGACTTGCTCGCGAGACCGCTCACGCCCAAGAATTGCTTGAACAGCATCGCGTAGGTCTCGAGGAACAATATCAGCAATCCCATGCGGCAGTATTGGCCGATCTCTCTCATAAAGAAAAGCATCTGGCTGATGAGTGGCTCAAGAAAGAGAAAAAGCTGACTGCACACTATCAGCAAGGGGTGACCGAAGCCCAAGAGAAGGCCGCCCAAGAGATTCAACAGAGCCAGCTGCAGATCGTTGAGATGAAAGAGCAGCTTAAGGTGCAATTTGAACAACAAGAAAAGGCCTTGGCTGAACGCGCCGCACAGGCTGAAAAAGAACGTCTCGTCGCGTGGCGCAAGAAGGAAGAAGAATTCCGTTCGCAAGCCGAACAATCCGCTCGCCTCTGTCGTCAAGATACCTATCAGGAACTCAGTGCAACCATGGCTCAAGAATTAGAGCGCGAGAAACGAGCCTTGGCCGAGTCCGCGGCCCGTGGTCAGGCCCTTCGTGAGGCCGAATCCGAACGCCGCCGTGCGGAACTCTTAATTAAAGCCGAGCAACTTGAAAAGATCGGCATGGAGAAAGAAGCCGAGATGCGTAAACGTCTTGAGGCTGAAGCTGTCTCGATTCAGGCACTCTGGAGAGAGAAATTCTCCGAATGGCAGGCCGGCGAAGAAAAGCGCATGGCACAACTCGTCGATGAAAAAGAACGAGAGCTCAAGCACCATTTCGATGTCTTGCTCGCTCAGGAACGCCAAGCCATCCAGGCGCGCGCGGGAGAGGAGCGTAAACGCGTAAACCTAGAGCAAGAACGCCAGAAGGCGCTCCTCGCACAGCATGAACAAGCGCTTGATGCGCAATTTCAAGTCTCGCAGAAAGTACTCCTGGAAGAGTTCGTTCAAAAGGAAAAACGCCTGGCTTCGGAATGGGCCAAGAAGGATCAATCGGCCGCTGAACGTTATGAAGAAGCGATCGCACTTGAGCGAACGGCGTTGCAGACCGAACTGGCTAAGACGCGACAAGAACTGGCCGACCAAAAGAACCGGTTGGAAAGTGAATTCCAAACGCGCGATAAAGAACTCCAGAAGCAGGTCGCGCTAGCTGATCTCGAACGCCAACGCGCCTGGGATAACGCTCAGACAGACCAGGCGACTCGCGTGGCCAACGAGCTCGAATCTCGACGACAATTATTGGAAAAACAATACAGCGAAAAACTTGAAAAAGATTTGGCTCGTGAGCGCGAAAATCTCCGCGACTCCGCGGCACGTGACAAATCGGTTCAGGAACAAGATATCGAACGGCAACGACAACAACTGGCCGCCCAAGAACAAGCGTTACGTGCTGAGCTCGATAAGTCTCGCCACCTTGTGGATGTTGAACTGGAGCGGGAACGCCATGCCATGCAAGAAACGATTGCGCAAGAGCGCCGCCTGAAGGAAGAAGAAATGTCCCGTGAGCAAGAACGTCTCTTAGCGCTTGAACGCTCTATGAAGGCAGATCTTGAAAAGGCGCGAGAGCATTTGCAGGCACAGATCAACAAAGAACGACGCGCATGGGTAGAGGAGCAGGATAAACAGTGGCGTCTCTTGGCCGCCGAGCGATCTAAATTGGAAGAAGAGACAAAAGAAAAGGAGCTCGCGCTGGCCGCCCGGCTTGAAGAAGAACGCCTCACCTATCAAGAGGCGCTGCAAAAGGACCATAAAGGCACCCTCTCACAGAAGGAAAAATCACTTGAAGCCTATTACGAAACCCTATTGCAAAAAGAACGTGACGAGCTCCGTCAGCAGATGGCCGAAAATGCAGCGCGTCTGAAACGAGAACAGGAACATCAGAAAGCGGTCACCGAACAACATTACGCGAGTTTGGAAGCTCAGCTTAAGGCCTCGGTGGAAGTAGCACAGCAAGAATTGCTGGAACGCGAGAAACGCATCATCTCGGAATGGTCCAAGAAAGAGCGGCAGGTGGTTCAAAACCATCAGGAAACCTTAGAAGCCGAACGCGCGATGGTTCAGGTCGAAGTGGGACGCACGCAAAAGATGCTGGAAGAAGAACGGGCGCGCCTGAAACATGACTATCGCGAGAAGGAAAAGGCTCTCAAGAAACGGCAAGCCGACATTGAAAGCGCATTATCGGGCCAATTCCAATCCAAGGAATCCGAATGGCGCGTGACGCTGGAAAAACGCTATGGACAGGACCTCGAAGCCGAAAAAGAAGCGCTCCATAAAGATTTAGCTCGTCAGGAAACGCTTTTGGCTGAAGAACGGGAACGTCTCAGCCGTTCGGTGGTCGAACGCGAGAAAGCGTTGAAAGAAGACCTCGAGAGAGAGCGCGCGATCTTCCAAGCCGAACTTGAGCACGAACGCCAGTCCTGGAGAGCAGAACAGGAAAAGCGTACCCATGAAATCAGTTTAGAGCGCCAGCGACTCGAAGAGGAACGCATTAAGAAAGAAGCTGATGCTCTCCGCCACTTGGAAGCCGAACGACAGCTTTTACAGTCCACCTGGGAAAAGAAGCAGGCGGAATGGGTAAGCGAACATCGACAGTCGATGGAAAAAGCTGAGAAAATGCTCGCTGATAAACTGCGGGAGACAGAAGGCTCGATGGAAACTCGGCGTCAGACGCTGGAGCGTGAGTATCAGCGTCGCCAGGCCGAGCTTGATGATCGCCAAGCGATCATGGAAAAGAAATTGCGTTCTAACGTCACCGAAAAAGAAGCGGTTCTTGAGCAGCGCTATCAGGAATTGCTGAACAAAGAACGGGCTCGCCTCGAAGGGGCGTTGGCCGATGCTCAGCGTCAAATCGAAGATGCCGCTAAACGCCAAGGGGATCTATCGGGCCAGCAACGCCAAACGCTTGAGCAACAATTTGAGCAACTGAAAGCGGCGCTCCAAGAAGAGTTTCGCTTGAAAGAAAAGAATTTGGCTTCGCAATGGAGCCGCAAAGAAAAGAATTTGGTGGAAGACTATCAAGAAAAACTTTCGGAAGAACGTCGTCGAGCCGAGGCCGATCGGCGTGCGGTGGATCAAGAACTAGAACGGGAACGCTTGCAGTCTCACAAGGAGCAGAAAGACAAAGAAAAAGCGCTTCTCGCACGTTTAGAGCAAGTGGAAAAAGAACTGAAAGCCAAATATCAGGACCAAGGCCATAGCGGTCAGCAAAAATTGCTCGAGCAGGAACAGGCGCTTCGCGAGAGCGCTCAGAAGCTTGAGACTCAAGCCGCCGAACTGCGTCAAAGAGAACGTCAAATGCGTGAGTCGATTGAGGCAGAAATTACAGTCCGCGCCGCCGGTCAATCGAAAGATGATCTGACGCGGCTACAGGAACGACTTCGATCTCTTGAAGCGCAGCTTGAACAAGCGCAGACCGCTCTCGAACCTACGGGTAACGACAAAGCGGAGCCAACGTCCGGACGGGTTGCCGATCAAACGATGGTCGGAGATTTGGTGTTTGGAATTGCCCATCAAATCCGCAACCCTTTAGCAATTATTCGTAGCGCGACCGAATCCTTAATGGAAGGACCTGGGGCTTCCTCTCAGAGCAAACAGCCGTATCAGGCCATTTTGAATAGCGCCCAGCTCTTGCAAGAACGGCTTGAGCAGATGATCGAATTAACACGGCCTGTGGAATGCGGTACGCAGGCGGTCTCTGCCGCCCAGATCACGCGCCAAGTGGAAACGCTGATTCAAACGCGCGCACGTACGCAAAAGATTAAGCTCGATGTGTCCATTTCAAGCAGCTTGCCCGCGTTGCGTATGACGCCAGATCATTTGTTGTCCATCCTCTTGCCGTTAGCGACGAATGGATTGGACGCTATGGAAAAAGGTGGAAAGCTCTCGATCACGGCCAAAGTCCTCGACGACCAAAAAATGCTTGAATTGTTTGTCACTGATACCGGGCACGGGATCTCGACCACGGATTTGAAAGAAATGGGACGTCCGTTCTTCACCACGCGCGCCGCGAAAGTGGGATTAGGCGTGGCCATCGCCAAGCGACTCGCGCTGGCCTACGGTGGGGAAGTCGTTTACGAAAGCAAAGTCGGCTCGGGAACAACCGCGAAAATTCGATTACCGATCGAGAAAGCAGGGGTCTAAGGTATGGCAAAAATTCTCGTCATTGATGATGAAGCCGACATGCGCTTTGCCGTTCGAATGCTGCTGGAACGTTCCGGCCACACCGTGATGGAAGCAGAAAATGGTGAGGCCGCGCTCGCGAAAATCGATGAAGGAAATCCCGACCTCACACTTTTAGACATGCGGCTTCCGGGCATGGACGGCATCCAAATTTTGCAAAAGATTCGCGAAAAGAAAAAAGATCTTCCAATTATTATGGTGACGGGCTACGGCAATGTGGAACTCGCGGAGCAGGCGATCCAGTTAGGCGCCGATCATTACTTGTCCAAACCCTTTCACAACAAAGAGTTGATTGAAGTCATTGGGCAAATTCTCCAGAAGCGCGGCTACGTCATGGAAACGACCGCTTCTCTCCCAACCGCCACCTCAGGGAGCCCTTCACCGGAGACGACATCCGAATCCCTCATCGATCTATCGGAAAATGAAATCGCAAGCGCGCGCAAACCCATGGGTGCCATCCTCTCGGGCCTACTCGTTGTGGTTGGACTGGCCGTGGGCTGGCATTACATGCAGGCGCGTTCGAGCTATCCCGTGCCGTACTCTAACCCGGCCGCGATGATGTTCATCGATAAAACGGTCTGGATTGCCGACTGGTTCTCACAGGCGATTTACGTTCACGACGTGCATAAACGCGACCTTACGCTGAAAAAAACCTATTACCTCCCCGATGTCCATTTGACGGGCATGGCGGTTCTAAACAACGCGGTCTACACGTCCGATTCCTGGGCCCATGTCTTGCGCAAACATCGTTTAGACGATCATTTGTCAGTAGTCTTTACAGTCCCAAGCCCTGGTCCTGCTCCCTGCTCGCTTTTCTGGGATGGGAAATATCTTTGGTCCTGCGATTTAACAACGGGAAAGATCTATCAGCATCAGGCCGACGATCGGCTGACGGTCGTCGCCACTTACTCTAGCCCTGGCAAAGCGCCGGTGAGCTTCTTCAAGGACGATAAATACGCCTGGTCCATGGATGCTAAGACACGCCAGCTCTATCAGCGCCGCCTCGATAACCAACTGACGGTGATCGGGGCCTTTGAATTGCCGGAGTGGGGAGAAGGCGTGGCGCCCTTGGCGAGCTTTACCTGGTGGAATGATGATCTTTGGTTCACGCGGACTGGAAAAGGCTTCATCTATCGCCGAGGCAAAGGTCAGCTGCGCGAAGCCAAAATCCCAAATCCTTAAGAGCCCTTAACCGTCGCTCTTTCCCGTTGACATTTGTCAGACTCCCGCTAAGCTTATCTCGACCATGATTATCGTCGGAAAATGGAGTTGGCCCCTGCGTATCGCCTTGCCCGTCGTGGCGGTTGGAGGATTATGGGCGGCAGGAATGATGCGACCGGTTTACCAGGGCCAAGCCATCATCATGTTCTCGGGCAGCGCACGGGAAATCCACGCCGATATCGAGTCGTTTCAGCCCCACTTGTCTCCGCGCATTCGATTAGGCAGCGTGGCCGGTCAACCGCGACAGGTGGTGCTCACGGCGGAAGGATCTCGAGTCCAAGAGGTGAATCAAGAGCTCCAAATAGCCAGCGGTCTTTTTGCGCAACAATCCCTCATTAAACGGAAAGCCGAATTGGGTAAAAAGCTCGAAGCGCTTCAGCAAAGCAAAGTGGATTTAGAAACGTTGTTTGATCAGCTGCGGGAGGATCGTAAAGCGCTTTTGAGCGGACCGCGCGAAAATACGCCTCGGGCGCAGTTGGTGACACGGATCGAAGAGTTGAAAAACAGACGACAGCTTTTGATTGAGCGCTTTCCGCGTCACACGGATATTCAACTCTTAGCTAAACAAATTAAAGACCTTATTCTTCAAATGGGACGGCCGTCGCCGCGCCTGGCAGAGCGAGTCACCGATCTCGATCGTCAAATGAATGAAGCGCGGATCCGGTCCGATTACTATAACCAGCGACTCCACGAGGTTTCAGAGGCGGCGCGAGCACTCAAACCCGAATGGATGCTTATCGCCCCAGCTCAAAAGGCGAAGTGGCCAAAACGCGTAGAAGGATGGCCGCTGGGGACCGCTGCGGGCATCGGATTATTTGTGATCGGGCTTGTGCTATTTAAAGGGAGAGTCGTTAAGCCTCTTGCCTCCTCGGCGAACG
>JAYWEN010000035.1:0-5946 GCA_043779245.1 Elusimicrobiota bacterium
GTTACCGGAGCCTTGATCATGATTCGATTGGCATCGGGCTGTTGAGCCGAGTGAATCAATTCCTCTTTAGTGAATTCCTCTTGCTGCTTGGCGACAAAAGCGTCCCATTCCTCAAGGTCAACAGTTCCGTCACCGTTGGCATTGGCCTGAGCCATTTTTGCCCGGTCGGCTTTAATCTCTCTGAGGCGAGCATTGAAGCGCGCTCGACGGTCATCAGGATCGCGGCTAACCGTAACCAATTCGCCTCGCAAAAAAATCGGAGAACTCTCTGGGATGGATTGCTCAATCACACGCGTTCGTCTGTTCAATCCGAACCAGGAGTGATCGTCCAGTCCCCAACCGGCCAGCACCGGTGCCAGGACTGTTCTTGTCCCTGAATTCAAGTCGCTGGATGTTTCACAGATGTGGAGTTCTGCGCCAAAGGGATTCACAAGAACCTTTCCAGTCGTGTCATCGAGGTAGAAGAGTTCGTTGCAGGCGATTTCTTTCAATAGCGCCCAATAAGAACTCTTGCCATTGGAACGAAGCTCTTCCACCCGGCATTTCCACCAACACACGGGTCGCTGGGAGAGTGGCGCGACCAATGGCTTGTTCGGTAGGGAGATCCCTGCCAATTCAACGACTCCCATCGCCGCTGAGCGAATTTTGGAGCACGGTGTGTTCTGCAGCAAGCGCTTATTTTGTAATTGGTGCAGCCCCCACATGAGTGCCATAGGTCCGCCCACGAGCAGATACAAAATTCCATCAATACGCGTGTGGCCAGAGCTGATCATCGGATCTGATCCCGGCTCATCGCTAAATTTCCTTGAAGTCGATAAAAGCTAATGCAGGCTGCCGTTCCGGCGAAAACAAAATTCATGATGACGTGGGGCGTGAGAGGATTCGACATGACCGGTACTTCTTCAGAAACGGAACCGATAAATTTGTAATAGGGACCCAGCATCCCCACAATGAGCGATAACACATTCACTGAGCTTTCACTCAAGCTTATGAGCCAAGACCACTGGGGCAGGCGCCAAATCGCAATAGCACAGAGAATGCAAAGTCCAAAATAGAAATGTTTCAAGAGAGGGAGGGAATCAAAACCGGCCGCCCGTACGTTAACGCCCCAGAGAATATCGATAAGCCACAGAACGGGGGTCGAGAAGTAGTAAGCCTTCAAGTAGTGATCGCGCATGGGTTAGCCTCTCAAGGCCTTCTTCGTCGCATCCCAAAAACTCAAGTCGCCATCGGACGGCTGGTGAATAGAGATGGGGCGATACTTAACCTTAGTGCCGTAAAGCCTAAGATGCTGCATTAAGGCCGGCGTAATTCCTTCTTTTTCTATGAAGCTGAAAATCTCAACAATGGCTGGAGGAAGATTCGCGTCATCCGATTTATAGAGAACCCCATCCAGACGGAGCACCGTGACCCTTTGGCCTTGAAATGCCTCCACGCGGTCAGGCCGCGGATAGGTGGGCATGAGGGACGCCGCGGCCGGCGAAATGCGGCGGGCCGCCACGCGTTCGTTTTGCCATTGTTTTAGCAACTCAGGGCTGTAGCCCTTCTTCCGAATCCTGCCAATGAGATCAACGATATCAGGCGGTAAATTGGGATCGTTTGAACGATAACTGACCCCATCAAGGACTACGCAAACCTCCTGATCATCGGCTGGAGTGGCATTCGTCGTTGCAACGAGATGTTTATAGCAGGCCCAACAAAGGTCGCGGCCTTTTTCATTAGCCTGTCCACAAAAAGGGCAAAGAATTCGTTCAATCGGGGTCACAACAGCGGTATTCGCAAGATGGGCACCAGCGATTTCTAATGTTTCAAACCGGGTAAGCCTAGAGATCGCGGTTTTTAAATTATCCGGAAGCGGTGCATGGTCGTGTTCGATGCTGGAGAAGCGGTTATTTTCAACCATTCGACTCGGACTTGGATGCGGGCCGCGCCTTTGTTTTTGCCCACAGCCTCAGCGCGTCAATTTCTGAACTCATCGTCTTTGATAAGGGGATGCTTGTATAGAGGGTCTGCATGAGATGCGCTTGCGTGAGTTCCGATTTCTGATTGAACGCTTGATACAACGCGTCGATCACGGACTGCTCGATTTCGGCACCGGAAAACCCGTTGGATGCCGCGGCCAGGGCCTCTAAGTCGTAAGCATCGAGTGCTCGCTTTCGTTTTTTAATCGAAATTGAAAATATCTGGCGCCGCTCAGCAGCTGTGGGCAAATCGATGAAAAAAATGTCATCCAACCGGCCTTTGCGGAGAAGTTCGGGAGGAAGAGCCTGAATATTATTAGCCGTGCAGGCGACGAAGACGGGCTTTGATTTTTCCTGAAGCCAGGTGAGAAAGGTAGAAAACACGCGCGCCGTCGTGCCGGCGTCCGACGTACCGGAGGATTGCGTACCCGCCAGACCTTTTTCGATTTCGTCCAGCCAAAGAACACAGGGCGCAACCGACTCGGCCGTCTTAATGGCACGTCGCATGTTTTCTTCGGACTGTCCGACAAAGCCGCCAAAGATCGATCCCATGTCCAGACGGAGAAGGGGAAGTTTCCACAGTCCAGAAATGGCTTTGCAGCTCATGGACTTTCCGCAGCCTTGAACCCCCAAGAGCAGAACGCCGCGGGGTTGTGGGAGCCCGAACTCACGGGCTTTGAGCGAATACCCATCGCCTTTTTGTTTGAGCCAGTCCTTGAGCGTCTCGAGGCCTCCGATCTCAGCAAAGCTTTCTTGGGCTTCATAATATTCCAGCATGCGCGATTTGCGGATAATCTGTTTGATCTCTTGAAGCACGATATCGAGGGCCTCAATCGAGAGCTTGTTGTTAAGGACGATCGCTTTGGCGAGAACGTTTTCGGCCTCGCAGAGCGTCAAACCCTGGACGGCTTGCAAAAGCCGATCACGGTCCTCATCTTTCAAGTCAATCGTGTAGCCCGAGCCGCGACGTGAGGTCTCTATGACGTCGGCGAGTAGCGACTGCAATTCGGCGGGGCCGGGCAAATCGTAGTCGATGACGGTCAAATCTTTTTCGAGCTCTACGGGAACCGCCAATTGAGGGGAAAGAATGATGATGGTTTTGCCGCTCGGCTTGAGTTCCGACACGAGATCGCGCATGCGGCGGATCACCGTGGCGTCTTGCATATACGCATGAAAGTCCCGCAACACAAACAATGCACGGGCGGTGGATTTATGAATGTAGTCGAGGGCGTTCTGGGGCGTATTGATCGATGCGTCGCAAGCACTCTGGGAATCGCAGATGCCTTTGGTGGAACTCCAAAAATAAATGCTTTTACCCTGGGCTCGTGCCACGCGCGTGAGCATGTCATCCGCGCGCGATTCTTCCCACGAAACGAGATAAATAAGCGGATATCTCGCCCGAATGAGGATATCGAGCTCTTTTTCTTGATCATTCGCCATTCGGCGTAAGTCTAGAGGACCTAGATTAACTTGTCAACGGAGAAGGTAGAGTCTATGGCATTCACCCCGGTTCCGGCTTTCGTTCTAGTAGTTCAGGTGACCACTTCGAACAGGACTTGGGCGTCGGAATCAAATAAGTCAGCGACGAATGTTGATAAGAGCACTTTACCCGCAGAGTGACCGGGTCTAAGGAGTCTAATATGGCCTTAACTATTCGCGGGTTGGAGCAGCTCCATTTTCTGGATAATCTCGCGGCAACATTCCTTTAGATGAAGCGGGCTGCCGTTTTATGCCGCCTTGCTCAGCTTCCGTGTGTTGTTCGTGGTCTTTGTCTCCGCCACTTTATGGCGACGGACCGGACTCCTTTTAATTGATTTGCTAGAGAGTTTTCCATTTCTCAATTCAAATAGACCGTCCAGCGCGTCCGGGTTGCTCACGACGGATTTTTCGGCCATGACAATCAATTGCCCGTTGCGTTGGGCATACTCCTTCATGATGTTTATCCATACTTTCTGAGCCCCTTCATCTATTCGAGCAAACGCTTCATCCACAAGGATGACGGGCGCTTTTGTTCTCGCTAACATAAAAGCCAACTGCAAACGGTCTTTTTGACCCCGCGAGAGGCCGCTCACGTCCGTTTGATCAAAATCAATTCCGAGAGGGTCTGCCGTTTCGATCCATGACCTGAATTGATACTTTTCATCATCGCTTTCCAACATAGTCATCAAAGTTCGTACGGTCATTCGATCTGTGAGATCACTTGGTGTGAAATAATGCGGCTGGCCAAGGAGATTGGCCTGCCCTGAGGTTATTGCCTGCGGTTCTAATCCAGCGAGAAATCGTAGCAATGTGGTTTTTCCGCTGGCATTGACTCCCGAGATTAGGTGAAGGGTTCCGACCGGAAGATTCAGAGAGACATTCTGAATTAAACATCGCTCCGGGCTTCCCGAATTGTCGGACGAATCGGGCACGGAAAGGGAAAATTCCTTCAGTTCCAATCCATGAATCGACGCATCATTCAGTGATGGATCCCATGAGGGTCTCTTTGGGTGGGCGCGCAGAAAACTTCGAATACTTTCTTCAACGGGTTTCAATTCGGCCATCTGCTTGGCCCAATCGGGAAGAAAGAAAAAGCTTTCGAGCCCACGAGATATGGCCAGGGTCGATAATGGCAGTCCTACAAAAGCGCCTGCTCCTGGGAATATCACTGCAAAAACCCTCAACCACGTCATGTATTTCATTTTCTCTTCGATCAGTCGGTCGATAGCGGAAGAAACGGACCCATACGCTGGTCGCATAGATTCCTGGGAAAAACCCATCTTGGCTAAGAGAACCGTTTCCTGCATCCATTGGTTCAACAACCGTTCCTTGTCCTCACCCAGATTTTTGATCAATGTCGTTTTAGAAGACAGGCGAGAAATCGAGGCCAAAAACAGCGCGGTAAACCCGAAATATCCGATCGCCAGTCCAAAATGGACGAACGACAAGCCGATGGCGATGGCGAGAATGCTCAGAAGGCTTTCCCAAGTGTAGAGTGAAAGCAATTGACCAGCCGCAAATATTTTTGCGGTTCGAATGGGGTCTCCAAAAACAGAAGAGGCATCCGCGTTGGGTTCCCGGCTAAACCGCATTCGCTCCACGTCGATCTTGAGCATGATCGGGAAAATGTCATTGAGAACTTTTCCGAAAATTTCTCTCTTTCGGATGAGAAAAATATTGAAAACTTGGTCGATAATAATAAGACCCAAATACAAGATAAAAAATTCGGATCCGTTGCCATTGGCTTCCCAAAAAGAAATAAAGCCGATGAACAGGACGCTGATGACCGTCCGAAAGCCTAATAGCGCAAAAAAGGACACCTTATTGTTTTGGTAAAGCTGATACAAGGATCGAGCTGACGTATCACCGTTTTTTGAAAATAACTTCAGAATGCTTTCTGACTTTTTAGTGGCAGGAACGTTCGGGGTGTGGGAAAACCATTTAGGCCTCAAAAAAACAAATCCAAGGACAGCGCCCAGGAAGAGGGCGATACCGAGGGTGCGTTCATTGAACGCTCGAGGGGTTACCCAGAGAGTCGCTCCGGTATGCGTAAAGGCATTTTCGTAGTGTCTCATCCTTTCTTCTACATCCTGCAAAGACAATCCCGCATTGGATAGGACCTTTTGGAGCTGGGAGGAATTGTCCTGACCTGAACCGGAGTAGGTCCAATCCAACACTAGTCGTGCTGCAGAAATTGAATCCATTCGAGCAATTTGAAACTTTTGTTTCTCTTCCCGGAACAACGTTCGGTTCGCCTTTTGTTCCAATATCTGTGCCTGTTCAATCAGCAAGTGGTTGGCGATTCGGTGTCGCAGATAATACCTGGCCAGCCCCTTCAAATCCTCCTGATCGTTGCCGGCGTATGCGACCCGCGCCAGTTCAATTTCGGTTTGATAGGTTCTGATCAATGCGTCGCGCAAAGAATATTGAACCCGCGGATCCGTCACGTTGGCAAGCGCAGTCTTGTAAAAATCCCTAAAAAATTCCGCCCAGACCGAATCCAAGG
>JAYWEN010000036.1:0-2302 GCA_043779245.1 Elusimicrobiota bacterium
AGCGGTCGATGGCCTGGATAAGGCCGATGGTTCCAGCGGACATCAGATCATCCAATTCGACGAAGTGTGGGCAGCGCCGGTGGATTCCGGCTGCGATGAGACGGACCTGAAGCATGTGGTCCAGAATAAGTTGGTCACGATTAGTCACTTAATGGCTCCTTGGGGCGAGAGCCTTGAAGCAACTCCCGCTCAATGAAGCGGCACTGCGCGGGCGCGAAGCAGTCAAGATCGGGCGTCGAGCCCGGCGCAAGCGAAATCTTTACGGCGAGCACCGGCGCGGTACAACGGGAAGAGCGGGATGTTCATGGTATCAAGCTGCCCGAACAAGCCAGAACTTGGGATTCAAAGCTTCGACAACTACGATCCAGTTCGCTTGGCTCAATGACAACGGAGGCCAAACTTGCCGCAGTTGAATCGAGGATAGGGCTCAATCGAAATACGGAGAGTTAAATTATTATCGGGAGCGGACGGGGTGCGATTAAGCGCCAAGCGGTAGCAAGACGTTATCCCAACATAGCGGACTCTCAGACGAGGAAGGGATGTGTCTAATTTGCGGAGGCGACAGCGTCTTTGAGAATCACGCTGCGTGGATTCCCTAAGTCAACATGCTGACGGTGAAGCGCTGCCCGGAATTTGTCAACACCTCGGAAAGCTCGAGTATATCGACTTACAGCATCACGGGCGATGCTCGCGAGAGTGGCTCGCCCCACTTCAACCTCCCCGAATTCAAACATCTCGCGGGCAGGCCCCAGTAACTCACATTTTTGGCCAGTTCGCCGCAACATAACCCCGTTGTGATCCGGCGATACTTTGCGGGTCCCTTCCCGTCTAACGAACAATCCTCCAAGCACCATGTATGAGCTGTCCTTTTCATCAATCCAGGCAAAAACCCACATTTGCCTGTCCCATTTTGTGGTAACAAGACCCGGGCAAGCGGAAACAATGCTGTTGGGTGCTTTCTCGAAAAGAACCAAGTCCGAGGAATAAGTCAAACCAAATATCGGGTCTGTGATTTGTTGCTCTGCCCCGATAGCTGTCATCGCCAAGAGCGGAATGCTAGCAAGAACGATAAATCTTAAAATTAGGCTTTTCGACGCGAAAACTTGGGCCGGGCCAGAACGCGGTTTGAATGAAGTCAGAAATCCAGTTGCTTCCATCATAGATTTGAATATGCCCGCTGGCGCTCTGCGATGTTGATTGAATAACAACGACGTCGCCCACCAATGGACTGTAGCCTTTGGACCCAACTTCTCTGAATCCCCTAGCTGTAAGAGTTGCTCCCCAATCCTTGGCATCAACAGGGTGGCCTGAAGTATTGATTCCGCCAGCCTCGAGAGCCAATCGAACGTGCTTTGCGCATTTACCACGACCAAATGGTGGAAGCGCATTTTCTCTAATCCAAACGGCTGCTTTTTGTTTGTCCGATCCAAGCACAAGCACCTCTTCAATAGGGTAAGTATACTAAATGATAAAGCCGAAATGGTGGCCTCGAGTCTTATAACCAGGGTTAATAATTTGCCATCCTGGTCAGCGTGCCAAGAATTCTAGAGGGTTGTCGAAATCGAATCCGAACAATCGGGGATTCTCGCCGATCACTGCTGCCGCAGCGATGTGAAAAACGTAGTCGTAAGTCTCTTCAGGTATGCGCTGTTTTCCACTGGCCAGTAATTTCCAAAAATTGCGGTCTTTCGGATTGGCCGACATTTTCCTCATCAATGGGAGCACCCTGTCCTCGCCCCAGTTGTAACAGCTCATGACAAGAAAACCCGAAGCCTGCGCATCGGTCCGATAGAGATCCTTCAAATATGCCGCTGCGGCCTTGGTCTCACGGTCCCAATGATGTCGGTCGTCTGCCGGATCAGGCCTTGGAAGTTCGATTAGCGGACCTAGTTTCAATCCGTATTTTAGCGCGGTCTCAGGAACGAATTGCCACATTCCCTTAGCAATTCCACTTCGGGTCGGGGGACCGTTGGCATATGGATCGAAATTGCTTTCCTGGAGAGCCAAGTAAAGAAATTGGGGCGGTAAATCTTGATCCAATAGCTCTTTGGTGATCACAGGTATGAAATTGTTTTCTTGTGCTGTCTTTATAGCGTTCGACAACCTGTTCGAGGATTTCCATTTGCCAATGTATGTTTCTACCTCAGAAATGAACTCTGGAGGCACGGCAAGTTCTGTCTCTCCAAAAATACGAGCTACCCGTAAAATAAGCCTATGCTCTTGGGACATTTTTGAGTCGTAGATGTGTAGCGTGTTGAGATAATTATCGTAAGTTTTCTCCATTCCTTTGCGGCGCGTTCGC
>JAYWEN010000037.1:0-6701 GCA_043779245.1 Elusimicrobiota bacterium
CATCGCATCGGGCTCATTGTAGAGCTGCAGGAAGGCTTTATTCAGCGCCGAGACGCCGGCGCCGCCAGTGTACACGAGCGTCCAATCCAGATCAAAAAGTAGTAATTTACGGGCCATTTATTCCCCTCTATAACTCGTTGCAAAAGTGAATCACAAGAATCTCAAGTCTATGTAAAACCTTGGAGTCCGCACCACATTGCGGTTGAAGCTGGAGCCTTTCGGAGGCATACTTTTTTATGCCCGAAGCCGCCTGCATGTTCGACATCCTGGCTCTTCCCAACGATCACTTACGCAGAGTCCTGCCACGCGCGTCGACTCGTTCTCTGGCGAAACTTTTAGTCGCTTATCCGCGCACCGTTGGCCGGACGTTTTTAGATGTCTTGACCGAATGCACGAGCGCACCGACCGTTCGGTTTCTGCAGGAGGAAATGAACGTCATGCGCACGCCGTCATTTCCGGAAATCAGGCAGGCCGAATCAGAACTGCTAAAAATAATCCACGACGACAATCTTAGCCTTGCTTCTTCTTCTCCGCACGCCACAGCTCTCGCACAATAACCCCGACCACAATCATCGGAACCGCTATCATGAGCAAAATGCTCCAGAAAAATCCTTTGGCCATGCCCGGAGGAATCGCGTCTTTGCAGAGAGGACACGCGAAGGCGAACTGAGCCGAGGACGCAAATGAAAAAATCGCGACGCAAGCCCTCACCCGCGCTCCGCGCACCCTCTCCCTAAAGGGAGAGGGCTCACGTCCTTCATCATGCTGTAGGCCTTCTCCCTTTAGGGAGAAGGTGGCCGTAGGCCGGATGAGGGCATTAATACAGCATTTCATAAATCACCACTCCCGACACCGACACATAAAACCAAATCGGAAACGTCCACCGCGCCCATTGGCGATGCTCCGCAAATCGATTCTTGAGCGCTAAGAAAAGAGTTCTTAAAACCAGAGGCACGATGGTTGCCGCGAGTACGGTGTGCGTCAATAAAATGGTGAAGTAAATCGTTCGCTTAATGCCCAAGCCAGGATAACGCACATGACCTACGTTGGCGTGATAGACGAGGTACGACACCAGAAATACGCTCGACACCACAAAAGCGGACACCATACAAATACGATGCAGACGTACATTTTTATTCAGGATCATGATGAACCCAACCGACAGAAGCACCGCGCTGAGGGAATTGAGGATCGCGTTTAAAGCAGGCAATTGACCGATCATCGCTTTTCAACCACCCACACAGAAGCCGCGAACATGATGACTGCAAAACTGAGCGACACCACAAATCCGATTCCTTCAGACCCAAGACCTGCCGCCAACGGATGACCATTCACCATGAGATGATGCTGTAACGCCGACAGACCATACGTGAGAGGGTTCACATACATCACAAGCCTAATCCATTTGGCGGCACCTTCCGGGGGAAAGAGCGCGCCGGACAAAAGCCACATCGGAATCAAAAGCATGTTCATAATCGCATGAAAGCCCTGGGTGGAGTCCAGCTTCCACGCCAAGAGAAAACCAAGCCCAGTCAATCCAAACGAAATGATTAAAAGGTTCAACAGAATTAGAGGAACCGAGGCCAAGGGCACATGAATTCCAGTCACCGGAGCCAAGAGCAGGAAGAGCATGGCCTGTCCGAACGCTAACGTGGTTCCCCCTAAGATTTTCCCTAACACAAGTGTCAGGCGAGAGAGAGGAGCGACGAGAACCGACTGCAAGAATCCTTCATGCCGATCTTCAATAACAGAAATGGTCGAAAAGATGGCGGTGAATAAAACGATGAGCGTCACAGTTCCGGGAAAGAAGTACTGAAGATAATTGATGTCGGTGGTGACGAGCGCCCGCTGGGTCTTAAACGATTCCCCTAGTCCCGACCCGATCAAAAACCAAAACATAATAGGCGGAACCACGGCCCCAATCACCCGGCTACGTTGTCTGAAAAATCGAACAATCTCCCGCTGCCACAACGTATAGGACGCTAACCAAAAATGACGAAATTCACTCATGGAAAGTATTCTACCACAGGGCTACGAGCGCCCCAGACCCACTGAGGTGTTACGCGGAATGCCTGACGATCTTGAATTCTCAAGAGTCAAACAGCATCTCAATAACTTTCCCTGCTTGACCGCAAAGACGCCACATACGTTCATTCATGCCGCAGACCTTTACCGCCAATGCCGAAAAAAAGGCGTCGCCATTCGCAGCCCTGTCGATTGCCTCATTGCGGCCGTCTGCATAGAAAACAAAGCCTCACTACTTCACCACGACTCAGACTTTGATCGACTCACCAAACAGTGCGGTCTCAAGAAGGCAAGCCCCTCTGAGATTCTAGGCTAGCGTCATCTCTTTTAAGGCTCCTCTTGGGAGGAAGGTGTTTCTAATCCGTGAGCCAGTTCGTAAGGGATTACAGAGCCAAACGAAGTCGCTCGCCAGGGGTATTCTTCATGCGTCTGAGCTGTCATTTGGCTTGCCGTCCAAAACTCAAATCGCTTGGCAATATCCTGCAAATGGCTTTTTTCCTCATTGGAAAAAACCGCAAGATCAGGCAACACTTTGGCAAAATATCGAACCTGCAGCTTATCTCCCAACATGACGGATTCCGAGTGGATCTTACCTTCAGCTTCTAATTGCTTCAGAAGCATTTCGGCATGCTCGGGCACCGGGCCGTAGCGATGGGCGAGATAGCGATCCCCTGTCACGGATTGCCCGAGACGCTGGTAATAGTCAAAATCCACGTAGTACAACAATTTGTTTAGTTTTGTTTTACCTAAATAGGAGTTTGGAATTTCATTTAAGAAATAAAGAATGGCAGACTCTTGCTTGAGAGGCCAATAGGCGGGCGGCGCAGAAACCTTCCGTGCTCCTACGTCAAGACGAACCCCTAGCGCATCAGACACGCGCTGAAGAATATCGATCCCGTACCCTTGATAATCAGAATTTTCATACTTAAACACCATGGGCTGGGACACGCCAATCTTATCGGCCAGCTCCTGCTGCGTCCAGTTCGAAGCAACGCGAGCGTCAACTAAATGATGACCCAAATCCTCTAAACACGTCCCATGAAATGGAGGGACGCCCCCCTCCCGCAAGCGATCGTGGCGATGAATGGCTTCTTTAAGCTCATCGATATGAGACTGAAACGTTCGTGCATAAAGATCAGCCGCTTCGACGCCTTTTTCAGCGGCGATGGCTTTTCGATCCCTTTCAAATGCTTCAAGACGCTTTATCGATTTTGCTTTTTTGTCATCACTCTTAATCTTGTACATATGTTTAACTCCTCTCGGTCAGACCTAGAGAGATGATCCCTTTAGCCTGCGGCGGATCGTCACGCGTGGCCCCGAAAAAGTCCATCCAATAAGACATCGACCCCATCCCCACCCAATCAGTTAAAGCTGGATAAAAATCAATCCGATAGGCCGCCTTGAGACGTTTCCACTCGTTAGTCAAAAACATATGCAGCGGGTCTCCAAAGCTCGCCGGGATAAAACCATCAATATCCCCCGGAATGGGTTTTCCCGTCACGAAGCTCCCATCAATATAAATGCACTTTGGTTTAAAAGGGCTCAGCTCACGAAGAAAAGGCTTTAAACCTTTTTCGATAAGTTCTTTGCGCGACGAGGTAAACCCGAGCAATTCAGTCAACACCTGCTCGTCCAACTCATGAACTCCTGGTAACAACAACCCAAACTCATTAAATTGAGGTTTCACTGCCACTAGGATAGCATGAAATCATGAGAAATTCAATCTAATAACTTAAAGTTATTAGACAAATACTACTTGTATTTTAAGCTATTATATTTCTTTAAAAAACCGATGGCCTGTTTTCTTGATGAAGACATCTTCCAAGGTGGGCTTTCCTAGAGTGACGGAGCGGATTTGGCCGGGGAAGGCGCTCACGAGCTGAGGAATAAATTCGTGGCCGCGGTTTTGCTCGATGCGCAAAACACCATCCATCAATCGAGCCGTCACTTTAAATTTCTGCTCAATATCACGAGCTAGAGTTTCGGGATTCTCCGTTTCCACTGAAATGACATCTCCGCCGATTTCCGACTTGAGCGCGGCAGGGGTTCCCAAAGCGACGAGATTCCCCTCATGAAGAATGGCGACGCGATCGCACTTTTCGGCTTCTTCCATTAAGTGCGTGGTCACGACGATGGTGATTTTCTCTTTGGTCTTAAGTTCTTGGAGATAGTCCCACAAATCGCGGCGGGCGCCCGGATCAAGTCCTGTGCTGGGTTCGTCAAGAAGCAAAAGCTTGGGTTGATGCAACAACCCTTTGGCGACTTCTACACGGCGCTTCATTCCACCCGATAGCGATTCCACCATGTCATCTTTGCGATCCCACAGCGATACGCGTTGAAGAATAAATTGAATACGCTCTTTCAGTGCGGCGCCAGAGAGTCCGTAGAGATGGCCTTGATGAATAAGATTTTCCAACACCGAAAGTTTTTTATCTAAGCCAGGAGATTGAAATACGACGCCCAAATCACGACGGACGAGTTCCGGCTCAGCGGAGACATCATGACCAAACACGCGAGCGACACCGCCCGTCGGGCGAAAATAGGTGGAGAGAATATGGAAGGTTGTGCTTTTACCGCCGCCGTTGGGACCGAGCAATCCACAGATTTCGCCTTCCTGCACAGAAAACGAAATTCCTTTTAAGGCTTCGCGTGCGACTTTGGCCGGCTTTTGAATCGGATAGGTATGAACTAGGTTTTCAACGACAATGGCATTCGACACGTCAGAATATACGGTGCGAGATGTCGGGCATGAGACCAGTCAGCAAGATGATCAATAGAACGAGCGGCAGTCCGACGACAGCGATCAGAGTGGCTTTCTCGAACTTAAGATGCATAAAGTTCCAGGCCACAAGAAAGGCTTTGATGAGCGCCATCACGATCAGGGCGGCGATCATGGCCATTTTCGGCAGATGCGCGTAGACGATTCCCACCTCAACAATCGTCAAGGCGAGCAGCCACCAAAAGATTTTCATGTAATTCGGTTCTGGGTGCGCTTGTTCCATAAAGTTCTCCCGTTAAACGAGGTAAACGAAGGTGAAAACCAAAATCCAAACCAAGTCGACGAAGTGCCAATAGAGCCCGGCCACTTCGACTCGGTGATAGTTCTGGGGAGAGAAATCTCCCTTCCCCGCGCGCCAGCGTATGATCATCAAATAAATCACCCCGGCCAGAACGTGCATACCGTGAAAGCTCGTGAGGGAAAAGAACGTTGCGCAGAATAAGTTTTTTCTCAATCGCAGTCCCTCCAAAACGAGCAGGTGGTGATACTCATACACCTGAATCGACAGAAAGAGCGCACCTCCCAAGGCCGTGAAGAGTAAGAACTTCTGCAACCCTTTCACGTCCCCGGCTTTGATCGCGCTCAACGCTTTGACCATCGTTAAGCTTGAACAGACGAGCACGAACGTATTAAACGCCGTCAGAGGAACATTCAGAACTTCCGACGGGACGGGCCAATCGGAGGCTCCAAGCCGCAGCGCGCCATAAGCGCAGAGCAGGGCGCCGAAAGTGAGGGCATCGGAAACCAGGAACAGCCACATCCCGAGCTTACCGCGCATGGTTCCCATGAGGTCTGATGATTCATAAGGTATTGCGTGATCCATAATCTTCCTCCGCGCGTATTAAACGATATAGATAATGGCAAACAACACGAGCCAAACGCCCGTTACAAAGTGCCAATACATCTCGGCTGAGTCCGCCCATTCGACACTTCTCTTCTTAAGCGCGACCGCCAAAATAACTAGGCCTCCTAACACGTGCAGGCCGTGACAGGTGATCAAAGAATAAAACAGAGCGCCGTACGGACCCGTTTGCAATGTTAATCCAAGCAGATATAAACGGTGGAACTCATAGGCTTGCAGTGCAAGAAACAAAACACCCAACACGAAAGTCCATCCCAAGCGTCGCCGATAGACTTGCACGGTGCTGAACACCAAGAGAGCTGTATTGATCGATGAAAGTTCCAACCCTAAAGAAGGTGTTCCGGCTGGCGGCCAAGCCGACGCCGCCATGCGTAGAACGAGATAGGCACCAATGAAGCTCGAGAAAAGAACGGTTTCCGTTCCCACTACGAGCATCATGCCCAAGCGGTTGTTCGAAATTCCTGTCATAAACCTCGCAATATCTTCTGAACCGGGGTCAGATTTGTTGGCTCAGGCTCATTCCCGCGATGACGGATCACGATGAATGAATACACAAAGAGACTAATCGCGATCGCAGTGAGTGCGAGTCCAAGTCGACGATTCTTCTCGTTAAGCGTTCTCACGCGGTCTTCGCCCAAGCCATCCATGTCAGGAGTGTCGGCAAATAAAAAACGGAAGCAAGGAGTAGCCGTCGCGCGTTGGCCGCCGTACGATAAAAAGCGGTGAAGGTGCCGCAGGCAAAGAATGCAATTCCCAGGGCGAGAGCCGCCCAAAAATACGAGAAGTCTGCAAGTCCAAGCCGAGCCGGCATAAGAGTGACCGGGATAAGAACCGCGGTGTAAAGAATGATCATTCGCGCCGTGCTCTCACCATCGGGATCGACGACTGGAAGCATGTGAAAGCCGGCCCGCGCATAATCCTCACGATACATCCACGCGATGGCGAGAAAATGCGGAAGCTGCCAGAGGAACAAAATCGCGAATAACACATAGGCCCCCGGGTCGATGCTGTTGCGCACTGCGGTCCATCCCATCA
>JAYWEN010000038.1:0-4516 GCA_043779245.1 Elusimicrobiota bacterium
AACACCTCGAAGATTCCGATCAAGCTCTCTATGTGAAGCGCTTACGTGGCGATCTCTTGACTGTGGGTGACGTCTTGGCTCAAACCAACACGAAAGACGGTTTCCGTCTGGCTAAATCATCTTTTAAGAAAGAAAACGAAGCACTACATGTGGGTTTCGTATTAGTCGGGGCTATTGCATTAGCAGGGATTTTTTCAGGTTATGCACAAGCCCATGGATTTTCTCCGGACTTAGCGCACTTGAATCACCTTGCCGATTCATTTCCATCGTGGGCACATCTGCCGAGCGTATCGCATGCCTTCTCGAGCATGAAAGACTATTTGGCGGACGGAGCGGGGGCCGCAGGAACGGCGATGGCCATGATTCCTCCAAGCCTTCCGAGCAGCCCAGATAGCCTATTAGCTAGGGAGCTCCTAAAAGAATGGGAGAACAATCCACCCGGCATTATCAGATTCGACTCGAATGGAAGACGAGTCCCTGTTGAAGAAGTCACATATGAAAATGAGCGTTTCTTCGACAACATTACCATCGATCACGATGAGGTCGACCATCTTCTGAAAATTGAGCCCAAGGACTATCGAAAACGTCAGCCGGTCACTCCTCCCGTAGGCCTTATCGAAGCGGTGCGAATCTACAATGAGCGGGTCAATCAAGAATTGGAACGTCGGGCGCGCGCGGCGCAGGATGCTATAGGCGGGTCCCAGAGTTTAAAAGCAGCCGTCGAGCACCTTTCTGCGAAGTTAGCAAATGTTTCAGATGACCAGATCAAAGAATGGATTCGCGTTGAGCGTGTCCAAGGGGCACGATTCCATCAAGAACCGTTAGAGATTGTTATAAGTGAATGGCTTCGATCGTATGGTGATCTACTGAACGGGCTGGATGATGAAACCCTGTACGCCATCTTGCGACTGGCTGTCCGGCAGACCCCCTCTGGTCAACAAGATCGGGAAAATGCGAATGCCCGAGCGACGGGTCTAATTCAGGGAACGCCCGTTTATTTTGAAGGACGTCAGCTTTTGCCTGATGAGGACGGTTTAATCCGTTTTGATATCGGCGGACCCCATTTGATTATTGATGTAAACAAGAGAATTGCCTATTCGTCGGTTCAGGCAATTCCGGGAATCAGCAGAAAAGAACTCCACTTGGAACCTCCGTCGGGGCTGAGCTTTTGGTCGAAGGCAAAGACGTACACATTCGGGCGAGCTAAAGACAACGATTTAGAATTGTTCGATTCCAAAGTGTCGGGTCATCATGGAACCATCACAGTGTCCAAGGACTCAATCCAGGTTTCGGACGGTTACAAAGGAAGAGCCTCTACCAATCACACAAGGGCTCTTAACCCCACCATCAATCCAGGTGACGATATATCCATTGCCGCAGAAGGCGAGCGGGCCGCTTCCCATGCCGACGTCAATAAGGCCATTGAAGACTTCCGAGAGAGCGGGCAAGTTCAACGGATGCCTATTGGCGAATTGCTACGCGCGGCTTGGCTGATCGCTAAATCTGGCGAACTCAAATTGGCCATTCGGTTGATCTTGGGAATGAGCTCCATTCATCTCTATGGCGATGAAACCACCACGGAATTGGTTGATGGCCAAACTACTCACGCCGGGATAAGCACGGGGGGCATTCATCTGGCCCGTGGCGAATACAATCGTCTCAAAGCTCTTGGCGCTCGAAACTTAGCTGGGCGCATCGCCCACGAAGCCAAAGAAATCGGTCGCTGGCGGCAGGAAGCGCGGCGCCGCGGATTGAATCGCCGTACGATGAGAGCATGGATCAAGAGCAACCTGCCTGAAGCGCGAGAATTAGATCGGAAGATTCACCGAGAAGGCCTTGATCTTGAACGACGAATTTCCAGAAATCGGACAACAGGGACTTACGACGTAACCGAGGACCCGCTAGACATAAATATTCAAGCCGCTACCTCGAGAGATGACGCTCGGATTGTTGACCTCATGATTCCGTTTCTGAAGAGTGTTGTCAGTCAGGCTCGAGTCGGGCAAATTTCCGGAATGCACGGGGCTAACGTAGCAGGGTTTTGGCAGAAATTTATTGGTGTTAACCAGAACGATGGCTATCGAGCGGCGCAGCTGTATGTAGAAGCTCGCAATGCGCATCCCGAAATTTCGGATTGGGTCGATCGAATAGAGGCAATAATACGAGACTTGGATCAAAAGAAGCGTCCGGTCGAGCAACTCGACGTCCCTGTTCAATCTCCTGGAATTATCGGGGTTCCGTTAGCGGTAGGCAATTTTCTTCGTAACTTACCATTTGGCAAAGTGAAGATCATCCCTGTACAACCGCAAGCAAATGGAATTGATGATTTGGCGCAAGAGGTTCTTGGCACAAATCCCGATCCAAAATTAGCAAAACTATTTCGAGACGTGCTGGGGCAACTTAAGAATGATCATGTCGTGCTTGTCTCTCCAGAAGGACAATCACAGAAATGGGACCCAGAATCTATGCGTCGGGTTCTGCTCTTTGTTAAGGACGTACTATTCATCATGAATGAGATTCCTGATGGAATATTAGATCAGTCGGGAAGTAAATTGCCTCTCACTATACAGTCTCTAACTGGGGCTTATGGGATGGTGGGTCGAGGCGCGATTCGCATTGATGTAAAAGCACATTCAGCACATGGCGCAGGGCACACTTTTGAAGTGGGGAGCGACGGGACGACCAATCTGAATGAACTAAGAGACACGATTATCCATGAAGTTCTAGGCCACGATGTCACATTCAGACGTGGAAGAAACGGACGAGATTTTGCCCTTCCAGAAAAAGTTTGGCAAGAGATTGCGGCGGCTGTTTTGGGTCCATCGCATGGGAGACGGTTTACGCCGTCCTTTATTCAAGCAAATGTTGATTCCATCAACAGCGCAGGGCATATAAGGGATCGAGAATTTAAGATCGTCACCGAAGCTATAGCTTATGCCCTCACCGGTCATTTCGAGCGACAATTCATTCCCAATATTCAGGCCTATAATGAAATCAGGCGCTTGCTCTCCACTCATTATCTTGTTGATCGACAGGGCCGTTCTTGGGAGTTTAATGCCGATGGACAGACGCGACAATGGACCTTGGCAAGCGGAGGCGCAAAGTTGGAGGCTCCTCGTTCTTCTGACGCGATTCAAACGCTTATCGCACATTTGGAAGACCAAATCAGAGCATTACGTGATGGCCAAGGAATTAACGCCAAGATATTTACTAACGATGCCGCTTATTGGCTGGGCATTTTATATGGTGACCATAATGCTGCCCAAGAAGCCTTGAATGCTTTTGTTCCAGCCCTTCATGCTGCACACGATGACATTGGTGGTACGGTTCGATCAAATAGAGACTATCTCATCTTATTAGAAGGTGCGCTGCGCCGTTTGAAGTCATCGCCCCAAAGCAATAAATTCGGATCTGGCGTCAATCGTGTTACGCCTGCCAGATCTGTTGCGAATACTGCGACAAACGGTCGTCGCTCATGGTGGAGTCGCAACAATCCGTTGGCCATGCTCTCACTGTTCGTTGCATTGCTCGGTGGGTCCGTGCTTCATGGTCAAACAGTTCCGACCGATCTGAATCCTGGGACAACTGTCACCCAAGTTCTTTCTGATTATGATCAGAAACGCAGCATTTCATTAGAACAAAGCATCTATGCCGAGAATAATGCTGCTTCTCAGTTATCGGGCAAATCGACAAGAGTTCTCATTGGTGCTTACCAGGATTATTCACAATCAGATAAAAGCCATGTTGTTTTAAGAAAAGCTCTTCGGTTGCAGGCGGAGAATGGCAATCGAATGGCATATGACGCAATTAAGAATGATTCTAGTGTTTCATCTAAGGATTTGCAGGCTGCACGTCACGCCGTGGGGGAGGATCATCCGAACTGGTTTGGGCTTGGTGGATTGTTAGCTGCTCTCGGACTCGGCGCGTATCTCTGGAAACGAACTCAAAATGCACCTAATGGCGGTCAAATGAAAACCCCTGGCCAGCGTGACCCAATGAACGAGCAGGAGTCTCCTGAGCTTTTCGCACGACATCGTGAATTCGAATCCATAGTTACACGAAAAATTATTCCCGTCGAAAAAGTGGGTGAGACTCACGATTCCAAAGATATTATGGCGTCGGTAATTGAAGCGGATTTAGGGCCCACCACTGGGGCATATCACTTTTACTCAAATGTTTTAGGAAGGTACATTATCGTCATTAACGAAAAGATGGCCGACAATATACACCAGGAAGCTATGGACCATGAATTGTCAGAAATCTATTGGATGCGTAGGGGATATAGTCAGCCGGATGCCCACCGAATTGCGTCCGCCGAACAAGTCATGAAACATGCTAAATCTGGGCAGCTTACTCCCTACCATCAAACGGCACTTCGGGCAATGAGTCAGGAACAATTGGAAGCCATTATCACTGAATACAATGCAAAGACCCCACGCCAGGACATTCGTCGCTTCTTATACACCATTGAGTTCTCGCGGGACCATCATGTTGATATTGATAAATTAGAAATTTA
>JAYWEN010000039.1:0-6816 GCA_043779245.1 Elusimicrobiota bacterium
GCCACGGAAATTTTGAGACCTTGCCAGGCACCGAAGTAGTGGCTAAAGGAAAAGATTTAATGGGCCGACACGGATGTCTTGGATGCCACCAATGGAAGGGTTTCGGCGGACCCATCAGCGTCGACTTGTCGGAAGAAACGGCGAACAAACCGCTCGGTCGGATCGACTTCTCGCACACGGGCTTGAAACCCGAAGACATGAATTTGCTCAACTGGATTCGACTGCATTTCGTGCGTGATCCTTGGGAGTTGACACCGGGTGACCCGGATGCACATTTCAATACCGAGCCGATTGCTCCGTCAGGGATGCAGAATTACACGTTGCCATCTCCAGCCTATCCGGACAAAGGGCCTGAACTAAGCGAAGAGGATGCGACGGCTCTCACCGCTTACATTCTTTCGGCTCGCAGCGAAAAAATTCCCTATAACTACTACATCCCTGGCCCTAAAGAGACTAAGTTTTCAGACATGCATTTCAGCTCTCGAAAAGAAGCCGGGAAATGGGTGTACGACCGCTACGGCTGCGCAGCCTGCCACGGCTTGAATGGCAAGGGCGGCCGACGCAACTTTAACTACCAAGGCGGTGGACTTGAGCCCACCTTGACGAAAGTGATGGGCAACTATACGCGACCTGAACTCAAGAAAAAATTAGACTATGGCGTTCCCGTGGTGAATAAAGAAAACGAAAAAGGTGCGACCCCTCCGTTGTACATGCCCCCGTGGAAAGATAAAATGAGTCCTGACGAGATGGAAGCCTTGATGGACTATCTCTTTAGCATCGCCGAAAAACAAGAAGAATTTTAAAACCCTGAAGGAGAAAATTATGAAGCGCGCGAAAACACTTATTATTTTTGGACTGCTGGTCATGAGTCGGTCATTGTGGGCAGAAGATGCATCGTATGAAGCCGAAAGAGCTAAAGCGCTCAAAAGCCCTTATGCCAACGACTTTGGACCCCAATCCGTCGACGTGTCTTCCTACCCTCAAGATCTTCAGGATGCTTATAAGAACATCTTGCTCGTACGCTGTCAGCGTTGCCATACCGCCGCGCGTCCGTTGAATTCTCAATTTGTCGAGCCCTCCGGACCCAAAGAACAACATGCGGCGACAATCGCCAAGTGGAAAGCCTCTAATCCCGAGATGTTCAAAGACAAACTGGTTTGGCAGATCGAAGGAAAGACCGCAGCGGGTCCTGGCATCTGGGAACGCTACGTAAAGAAGATGGGAGCCAAGCCGGGCTGTAATTTAACCGGCCAAGAACCCAAAAAGGTTTGGCAGTTTCTGACTTACGATTCGGAACACCGCAAAACGGGTGCCAACGCCGCGAAGTGGGCGGAACATCGCCGCAAACTTTTGGCCGACTTCAAAGCGAAGTATCCCGATCGGTATCGCGAGTTGTACGAAGTTCAGTAGCGCACGTCTTTTATACATACTCTTGATCTACCGCTGCGAGCGCCTGATGATAGGCGCTCGTATGCATTTTAGGCTTGAACCCAATGACGTCCCGTGTTAGGAATTGAACAGATATGGCCGATGACAAGTTTGACAGCATTGTTGTAGGAGCAGGCCCCGCAGGGGTTTCTGCCGCCATCACGATGGCACGCGCGGGACTGAGCGTCGTGCTCTTGGAGCGCGGCGAATATGCAGGGGCCAAAAACGTCCAGGGCGCTGTGCTTTATTCCAAGATGCTCGCCGATATCGTCCCCGAATTCTGGAAAGATTGTCCGCTCGAGCGCGCCATAACCGAAGAGCGCGTGTTTGTTCTCACGGAGAAATCCGGCATTCAAATAGGCTACAAATCTCCCGAAGTCTCAACCGACCCGGCCAATTGCTACACCATCATCCGCACTCAATTTGATCAATGGTATGCCAAGAAGGCTGAAGAAGCCGGCGTGACCCTTCTCACCGGCGTGACTGTGTCGGATGTCATTAAGAAAGATGGCGCTATTGTCGGCGTTAAATCGACCGAAGGCGACGAGCTTTACGCCGATGTCGTCATTGCCTGCGACGGAGTGAACTCCATCATTGCGCAGAAAGCAGGTATTGCGCGCGAATGGAAATCAACCGAAGTGGCGTTAGGGGTGAAAGAGGTCTTAGGACTCCCGCGAGAGAAAATTGAAGATCGATTTTGCTTGGAAGGCAATCAAGGCTCCACGACCGAAATGTTGGGCGACATCACGAAAGGTATGCTCGGCTATGCCTTCATGTACACGAATAAAGACTCTATTGCGCTTGGTCTCGGCTGCGCGCTGGACGATTTTCAACGTACCAATATTAAACCCTACGAACTCTTAGAGCAGCTGAAGCGTCACCCGCTCGTTCGACGCTACATCCAGGGCGCTACAACTCTGGAATACTCCGCGCATCTCATCCCGGAAGGCGGCTACAACGTCATGCCGCCGCTTTTTGTCGACGGTATGCTCTTGGCGGGGGACGCCGCGCAAATGATTAACCCCACACACCGTGAAGGGTCGAACTTGGCGATGTCCGCTGGGCGCATGGCGGGGGAAACGGTTATTGAAGCGAAGAAAAAAGGGAATTTTTCAAGCAAAGTTCTTTCGCTTTACCGAAAAAAATTAGAAGAGTCTTTCATTCTCAAGGATATGGAAGACCATAAAGACATTGAAGATAAAGTCCGCGAGAATCGCGAGATCTTGACGGTGTACCCGCGGCTCCTGAACGAGGCGGCTCATGAGTATTTTCTCGTCGACGGAATGCCGAAGCGAGACCATCAGCGCCGGATCATTCGCCGCATTCGCCAAGAGCGTGGATTCTTCCGCATGATTAAGGATGCGATCAGCCTTCGTAAGGCGATTGGATAGAAGGAGAAAAATTTATGGCCGATGAATTAAAGCCCGAACCAAAGCCGATGTCGCTCGAAGATAAACTCGGGCTGCTCACCTATAAAAATGATCATCAGACGCACATCAAGATTATGGAGGCCGATGTTTGTCTTAAGTGCCCTAACAAGCCCTGCGTGACCGGATGCCCGGCCGCCGTTTATACCTGGGACGAAGAAAAGAAGAAAATTATTGTGGCCTACGAGAACTGCATCGAATGCGGAGCGGCGCGCATGCTGTGTCCCTTCCAGAACATCGAATGGCATCCCCCGCGAGGTGGATTTGGGGTCTCCTACAAGTTTGGTTGATTACGGTTTTTTGTATTCCTTCAATTCTTTCACGTACTCACCGCCATCGTATTTGACCTGACCTACGCCTTCGGCATACCACACATTTTCGTCGATCACGTCGTTGCCGCGTTTTTCATGGAAGTGAACTTTGATGCAGTGATATTTACCCGCCGGAACTTCAAGATCTTCCCAACCGACCACCTCTCCGTCGTAAACAATGGCTTTATTAATGGTTGAAACTTTTAAACGACCTTCCCAATGCACTTTCGTCCCCGGGGTGAGGGGGAAAATGAGGGCCGGCACGTCGGGCGTAAAGCGTGTGTTCACTTCGGGCGTGAGCGTCTTGCTCAATCCGAGCTTATGAATAAAAACACCTTTGTCGTTCATGAGGAAATACTGCCTCATCACGCCGCGTTTATCTTTTTGCGTCACGATTTGGCCAGCGACATCACCGTCTTTCCAATTTCCTTCAACCACCACTTTCATATCAAACGAGTCCTTGTCGCCTTTGTGGGTGGTTTTATAAACCCAGGTAGTGCCATCGGCCCAAGGGAAAAAAGCTGGATCGGCAGCCGATAGAAATGAAGGGACAAGACAGATACTCATCAGGAGAAGAATTCGATTTAGGTGCACAGAAAAATCATATCTCAAAAACGCGCAATTTCATCTCTGTAAATATTTCTTTACGAGCCTGAAAGTCCATTGCAAGTCACTAGGGCCAGGGCTAGACTTGTCACGAGAATGCGAAACCGCTTACTTTTGGCAATGTTCCTGCTCACCGGTGGCACCCTTTGGGCCGCCACATCGCCTGCTGCTCCGGCTGCAGCACCTCCTTCAAACGACATGCTTTTACTTGAACAAGAATCCAAATTCCAAAAAGATAAGACCGAATATCTGCAGCAAAATATTCTCGACAAAATTTTAGGACCCGGCAAAGCCGTCGTTATTGTCGACGTAGAAATGGGTCTCGAATCCCGCAATACGGAAATGGGGATGGAAAAGAAAAAGAACGATAAGAAGAAGAATGAAAGTGACGAAGCCCCGGCCATTCCCCCGCAGCGCATGTTGGTTCCTGGCGTTCCAATGCCTAAGTCCGCCTATCAAGCGGAGGACGATCGCGGCGGATCGCTTCAAGAGTCGGGCGGACAGATGAAGCAAAATAAGACCGATGTCCGAACGACCATCAAAAAATTGATGGTCACTGTCCTTTATGACAAGAAGGTCCCGAGCGATAAACTAATCGTAGTTAAGCAAGCGATCATCGCGCTTTTGAAAGTGACCGACAATCAAATGGTCTTCACGCCGACGACCTTTACCGAAACCGCTTGGCAACAGATTTTGACACCCAAATGGATCATTCCGATTACGCTCGCGATGCTTCTGATGCTCTTTTTGTACGGCCCCTTGGCTAGCTTTTTCCGACGTTTGAATCGTGCGCTCGAAGACAAAACACAGAAGATCGAACAGACAACAAAGATGGAATCAGAAAATGAAGAAGAAACCGCCGGGGAAGAGGATGGCGAGCAAGCCGGCGGCGGCGGCGGAGCTGGCGAAGGCGAAGGTGAGGGTGAAGGGGAACTGACGGAAGAAGAGAAATTGAAGGAGGAGGAGGAAGCCATGAAGAAGTTTGAACCGTTCAAATATGTGGGGGAACAAAATATTAAGGGGCTTGCCTACCTCCTGCGCAAAGAAGAACCCTGGATCATCGCGCTCGTGTTGTCATACCTCAAACCCGAATTTGCCAAAGAAATTTTCGCCTCCTTTCCGCCGGAGCTCCAGGCGCGTGTGGCCGTCGAAACCGCGACCATTCGTCAGACCTCCCTCGAGCAGGTGATGTCAATCGATGAGTACGTCAAAAAGAAAATCGACTTCGTCTTGGGCGGCATCGAAAACTTAATCAAGATTTTGAACGAAGCCGACAAAGCCACGCGGGAAAATATTCTCGACTATCTTCGCAACGAAAAGCCCCAGCTTTACGAGCGTGTCCGGGCCGAGGTGATTCTCTTTGAGGACATCCTTAAATTCCCTGATTCGGCCATCCAAGGTATTGTTCGGGAAGTCGGGACGGAACAGTTGTCGCGCGCGATGCGGGGGGCGGCTCCGGACTACATGAACAAATTCTTTACGAATATGTCGGCCGGTGCGGCGGCTCTTCTGAAGGAGTCTATGGATTACGGTCGCCCCCTCACGCCGGAACAAGTCGAAGAAGAACGGAAGACGCTCATGGATCTCATCACCAAGCTCGAGAAAGATGGGAAGATCACAGTCCGCAAGAAATCAAAAATGGGAATTCTTGAAGGAGAAGAAGCGGCAGATGATTCTGAGCCACTCCATCTTAACTTTGGCAAAACCGCGACCCCTAAGGCGTCAGATCCCGCTAAAGCGCAAGAATGCTTTCAGGTGGGCACAAGCTTCTACGACCAAGGCAACTATGCCGAGGCGGTTCAGAATTTCCACTATGCCATCCAAGCCAAAGACGATTTTTGGCAAGCCTATCAATACTTGGGGACCTGCTACGTCGCGCAAGGCATGGTGAACGAAGCGATGGGTGCCTATGAACGAATGGTTGAACTCAATCCCGACGAGTCGCTTAAAGCCTGGGTCGAACAATGGAAAGCACAAATGGGCATCCGCGCGGAGGCCGTCTAATGATTCATCTGCACCGGCTCAATAGCAGCGAAGTCGTCGTGAATGCGGAGCTGATTGTCTCCATTGAGGCTCTGGGCGCCGAAACAGTCCTTACGCTTGCCACGGGGAATACAATCCTTGTCCGTGAACCCGTGACCGAAATTATTCACAAAACAATCGAGTACAAGAAAAATCTGTACGCCAGCGCCGTACATCTCCCAGAGTTTCTCAAGGGGGAAGGAGGAAGCAAACCATGTCACTCACACTCATAGCCATGACAGGGATTCTGGTGGGGTTTCTTTGTCTCATCATTGGATTTTTCATGGAAGACTCCAAAGAAAGCCAGACACACGACATCATTCGCGAAAAAAGAATGAAGAGTCACCGAAAGAAAATGGTTGTGCCGAGACGGAAAACAGCCTAAACACGTGGTGTAAGTCGACGCCTTCTCCCTGAAGGGAGAAGGACTGGATGAGGGTATTGGAATGGATATCGCAACACTGATCGGTCTTACCGTCGGAATTGGGCTCGTTGTTTTGGCCATATTTTTAGGCGAAGGCATGGCAGGTTTCAAGCCGTTCCTAAACGCCGAAGCCGTTTTGATCGTCATGGGCGGGACCTTTTGTGCGGTCCTTGTGAATTATCCGATCGGCCAAGTCTTTGGCATCTTCAAAGTGCTCAAGAAAGTGCTGACCTCGAGCGGTGAAGATACCTCAGAAATTGTGACTACATTCGTGAACTTTGCCAAGAAAGGCCGTACGGAAGGATTCCTCGCCCTGGAAGGCGATGTGAAACTTCTCAAAAACGATTTTCTCAAACGCGGAGTGCAGCTCGTGATTGATGGCTCTGATCAAGAATTTATCCGCAACATGATGGAAACAGAGCTCGGATTTATTCGTGAGCGTCATCAAGTCGGCGCGGAAATTTTCAACTCACTCGGAACCTATAGTCCCGCGTTCGGCATCATCGGAACCGTCCTCGGCATGATCCTGATGATGAGCTCTATCTCAAATGTCGAAGAAGTGCCCAGGCGTATGGCGTTGTGTTTAGCGGCCGCGTTC
>JAYWEN010000040.1:0-4513 GCA_043779245.1 Elusimicrobiota bacterium
GCAACATCAGCTCAACGGCCGGCCCAGGCACTGTTTGAACTATATGACGCCGGCTGAAGAATTTGCAAAGTGTTGCGTTAAAAACTAAAAACCGCCTTATTCTGCAATACCCAAATAGCATCAGGTCTTTGAGTCTTAGAATTCGTTTTCAGGAGATATCCAAATATTCGAAGGCCGACATAAAAGCGCTGCTTAAAACTACGATGACCAGCGACCATCGAGATGCTGTGAGCCTTGGTTGGGATTTGTTACGCGGCAGCAAAACCATCCCCGAGTGGTTACTTTCCGAATTGCAACCCGATCTCATCTCCAATGCGTTTAATCTTATGCCACAAGGCGATTGGGACATATGGGCATTTCTCGATAAAAACTGGATGGCATTGTTGCCAACTGTTCGCGAATCGCTGACTCCCGATCATCTTGTTAGTGGGCTAACTTCCTCATCTCACGACTTTTCCGAAGCGGTTTTGAAATTCGTGGATAGGCACTGGTCCGAATTATCTCAAAAACAAAAACAGGCATTTTCAGGAGTCCGTCTTCAAACATTATTACAAGCGCCACATTCTGAATTGGTTTGGAGTTATTTGAATTCGCATTGGAATGACCTCGCTATCAGTCCTTCGGTTATAACGCCCGCCATAGCCATGGCTGCCATTTCGAATCAACATCTTCAATCTGCATACAATACGAATGACGCATGGAGGCTTATTGCCTCCCATTGGGAAGAATTATCGCTTGAAACTCAGCGTTCGGCTGTCGCGGCAGTTATGGGACATCCAAATAAAACTTTTCGCCATCAGGTTGAATATTTAATCTCTAAATCCCAGAAGTCGATCCCACGCATCATCATTGAAGATATCTCCCGCGCTAAAGCCTTGGAAAAGAATGGCTTCTTGTTGCTTCCGCAGCTCATACTTTCGAAGACCCCTATCGATGAGATGCTTGGCGTACTTCAAAAGATACAAACGGGCGGGTTTGATCTCGAAAACCCATTGCACGTGGATTTAAATTATGTGCTGCTCGCAAAGGAAATATTGCAGCAGCGTTCACTTTCACCGAAAGAATCCTATTCAGCGTTCATCGAAATGGTTCAAACCATGAAACGTGGAAAACACTTGCCTGTAGATTTGTCTATTCAGAAAAACCATCTTTTACAAATGCGTGGACTCGCCTTTGAAGCCGACCTGCTTCGAGAAAAGATTCTCGCGCTACAGGGCCGGGCGAAGGCGCTTAACTTAGATTTTGTGGTGAATGCAAATCTGTCGGCCGGGGCTGTTTCGTTGACTCCTATTGTAGAAGAGCGTGATGGGGAGACTTTCATCATTGGAACGGACATCCCAGTCTGGCAGACGAAAATCGGCTCAACGGAGTCTCATAATGATGAATTCGTAATGCGGCCTGATTTATTCTCTTCCACTCGTATGCAAACGCTTACGGGGCGACAAGCTCTTGTTGTGGTAGTCGATGCATCAACCTCTGTCGGAGACTCGAACCGCACATCACCGCATATTCCGGACGGGTTCAAAGGGTATCGCAACCACACGATCGCCCTCAACGCGGTTCTGGGGTTCCGCTCATTGCCCAATGATTTCTTAGTGGATCAAACATTTATGGAGCAACTTGTAAAGACGGAGCCCTTCGAAGAGGTGGTGCGTAAATTCCAGCACAGAGAATCAGGGGCTCGACCTTACAAGTTCTATTTCCATTATCCGGGCCAAAAAACCCTTTATCTACGTCAAGGGAAAAAAAAGGACCAATCAGCTCCCAAGCTGGATGATGTATCCGTTGTGCAAGGACCAGCGATGGTCTTCATTCAATCCGCTATCGAGCCAGAAGCAGTCCCGAAGAATATCCAAAAAGAATTTATAGGGGGAACCCACTCTCCTGCCTACTTCGATGATACCGATCACTACAATCAATTCTTTTTTGATTACGAAGAAGGCTACGGGTTCCACTTGTCGCGCAGTTACGCGCTCCGTTCTAGAGCTATCTATAGAGAGTTGCTGACTTACTTGGGCAAGCCTATTGGTGAGGAAGAGTCGATCGCTCGGGTTGGATCCTTCGATAGAGAAATAGATGCCGTCGTAGTTGATCTTGATGGGACAATAGCCAAGACGGATCAACCATTAGATGCGCGCGCCATTCAGGTTCTTCGCTCACTCCGCGCGAGCGGCAAGCGGATTATTTTCGCTACGGATGATCTCGCAGCGAACGTCGATAAACGGATTGAGTCTCTGGTGAAGCAATTATGGACAGCTCAACCCTCCTTGTTAGATGGTCTCTGGTTTGCTACGGACGGCGGTTCACTCATTTACCGTTTCTCAGCGCCAAATCAGAAGGTGATGGATGATCACTACAATCCTTCATCTCGAATCTCAGGGGAAGAGCGAACCCTTGTCCTCGCACTATTAAATGACCGCTTGAAAGGACGGTTCGCCATTGATCGAAGACCTGAACGTGCAAGCCCCGAACGACGTATCGATCTCCGCAATGTTCAGGATCGAGATTCGTTCATCGCTGGAACGCAGCAATTATTGGCTCAAAACGGATTGGACTATCAGGTTTATAAGGCGGGCAGGACGAGCGTAAAACTGGTGAAGACGCACAAGGCGGAAGCCGTTGAGCATCTAATGCATCTTCTCGGTATAGACGAACGTAAGATGTTGATCCTTGCAGATTCCGCCAGGACTTATCAGATTGACCGGAAACTTCTATCGCGGTTTGTTAATGCCATTTCTGTGAATGTTGGAAAAGCATCGCGCTCGATCGGGCTATCCAACCCGCAGATTATTCAGCCGGAGACGGGCATCACCGGAGCTTTGGGAATTCTCGAAAGCTTGGCGCGGGCTGGGCGGTTACCTATGCGCCCACTACTCCCATTTCAACATGTCTTTACAAAGCCATCTGGCAAAGACAGCGATTCCGAAGGACGTGATGATGGAAGAAAGGCGGCGGCTGCCTGGTCTTTGAACGAAAATTATTTAAGGAACTGGGCTCATGAAGTCGAGACGCGTTGGCTGATTCCTCTTATGAGCGTGGTCTTTGTTTTTGCACCACTACTCTTCCGGCAGATTCCGAACTGTTCTTTGATAGGCGCGATGTTGGCGTTTGGGCTAGCTTTTATGGTGCCTCATCGTCAAAGAATATTGAATCCAAATGTTTTGCTCCTTGGAGCTGGGACCATAACGGTATCAGGTATATTCATGAGTTCCTTGCAGGGTCTTCTTGCCGCTTCATTGAGCTCTGATCCAGTGCAATGGTTGTTTGGCTTCGCCCTAGCTATCGGAGCCATCAGCGCTGTGGAATTGTTGACACGGATTCATTGGCATAACAATAATGTCTCACCTCTGACGCATACTCTCCGAGCCATCTTCAGCGCTGTCTAAACTTCCGGCTGCGCTTTATCTCTTCACAGTCCGATTAGAAAACTGTTGCCGCTTTAAATTGTATTCAAGAGGAAGAAGCCAGGGAATTAGGCGACAATCGGGTCTTGCCGCGGCGTCATGCGCGGGTCTCGTCTCCGCCACTATAGAGTTGTTACCAACTCCCCGCCACTACGGCCTAGGCGGGTCCGCCAACGATACAGTGGCGGAAAACCGCATTATGGTATTGCGTCCACGTGGCTGAAGTCGCCAATCATCCGAATTATGACGCCGCTCTCCGTTCCACTTAAAATGTCAGGTCCTTTAAGTGTCGAAGCGCCTGACATTTTTAATTTTTGAGAAATGTTATCGAATGGGGAGTGGTCTTGAGCGGATGTTTTTCTCGGTAATCGTTACCATGGCGCCTAATTCGAGATGTTTTTCCATCTTTGGCCATTCGGAGGATAAAAGATCAGCCAGGTCGGGACCTCGGAGTCCTTCTATTCGGATGCGAATGGTTGAGGGAGTTTCAGCACCCTGAAGTGCCAAGATCATGTGAAAGTCGGCGTCCAATGTCACGCAGGTTCGATTGTTTTTTCGGGCCCATTCCAGGATTTCGATGTCAGAGGACCTGCTTAATTCCACATCCCTAACATGAATAACATCCCAGCCTTTCAGATTGAGTAAGGACGCGGCAGACCAGGGGCATCCTTGATCTAGAAGGAGACTTTTCAAGCCGCTTCGCGAGGCGTGATGTTCTGATCTAGATTTAACGCAGCAAATTCTAATGCTTGACGAATATCCTCGGGTTCCAGATCGGGGTACTCTTTCCGTAAGTCATTCTGGTTGGGGTATAACGCAACCGCTTCGACAACACGGCGAACGGTGAGCCGCATGCCTCGGATCGTTGGTTGGCCATTGAGAATTTCCGGATTGGATGTGATTCGATCGAATTTATTCATTATTTGATCTCCCGGGCTCGATACCCATGCCTCATTATAATGAAGTTGCCTACCAATATTACGCATGCCACTTGATGCGTAATATTGGTAGGGCGGCATTTCAACGGTTGTCCGCCTATTGGACGGAGCTATTTGGATCCCAGCATTCGAAACTATAACGCCGTCTCGAGCGCAAATCTCATTATGGTA
>JAYWEN010000041.1:0-5934 GCA_043779245.1 Elusimicrobiota bacterium
GCAACATCAGCTCAACGGCCGGCCCAGGCACTGTTTGAACTATATGACGCCGGCTGAAGAATTTGCAAAGTGTTGCGTTAAAAACTAAAAACCGCCTAAACTCTTAACATGAAAATACAATCTTCCCTTTCGACGACTGTTCCACTATTCGCATGTTCTATTATCGGGATCGTTGTATTGGCCAGCTGTGGAAGAATTCATCGTGCTCGAATGCCAGTGTCGGATAGCCTATTGCAGACCACCGATGTTTATCCCATCAGTAAAGAAAATGGGCATTTAAAATTCGGGGACTATATTGTCACGGGGAAATCGGGTTGGGATTCGTCAAACTCCTGGAGAGTCTTTGGGACTATTGGAAAAGATACGTATAAGATGCCTGTGACTATCTCTTTGCAGGATCAAAACGGAGCGGTCTGGAAGGGGCAATGCGCCTATTCCTATTCATCGACTGGTGTGGATTCCGGACGGCATTGGAATATTGATTTGAACATTAAGGAAGGATTAGTTTGCGAATATATTGACGTCAAAACCAATGCCCAGGCGGGCGTTTTGGAAATCCATCCGACGAAAAAAGAAAACTCACTCGCTTACTTTTATAGCGGCTCTTTTAAATCAGGTGTCAATTCGCTAGTCGATTTTGAAGCTGCGGGAGAAGGCACTGTCGACAGACCTGCGGGTTTTAAAATTCTATTGAAAGGCAGTGAGGCTGGAGCCATTCAGACCGCTATCAGTGGCTCTCCGACGCTTTGGATGCCAAAAACGGCAAGTGCAGAAGAACGTCTTGCCATCGTACTTACGACGCCCATTCTCATTCGCTTTGAATCTCCGCGTTCGCAATTCCAGCGTGATCAGCTGACTAGTCCCCGGACGCCTTAAGCCTTTCAATATTTTTAGTCGCCATCCCAAATCCAAGGATAAAAATACACTTCTTTGTTTTATAGGCTCTTGGGCTAATAGCCAGAATTTCTGACGTTTAAAAGATGCATCCTGGCGTCCCAATAAATCACCACGTTCTCCCGTCCCGGTCATCTTAACGTTCCATCCTTCTAAAACGCACGAACTCCCCTAAACGCACACCTTAGCCCATCGCCACAAGATTGTTCGAATTTGCTCCGTTTTGTCTCACCTTCTTCATCGCCATACTGCCGTCCTGAGACAAGAAAAAATAAATATTTGATGTCCAGCCTCAAACCTTTGAGAGGGTTTTGGCTCTAACTATAGGGACCTATTTTTTACCGACGGGAATATTTGGACGATTCTCGGCTCTAACCATATAGGAGCCTACGCTTGGAGTAAATGGAGGTTGTATGGATTTTAAACGAATGTTTGGTGGCAAGTACGTCATCACCCTGGATGAATCCTGGGATGCCGAGACACCGGCGAACCGCGCCGAGTTCCTGGCCAAGAATGAGGTGTGGTGGTACTACGAAATCAAAGGCAGGTGCGGCACAGCCTACCCGTTCAGCGAAACAGAGGTGGCGGTGGTCCTCCCTGCCCGCGCCGCTCACGGCTACGGATTGAGCGTCAGCTTCCTCGCTTCATGTCGTGGCGCGTTGGCTTAATTCGATAGGTGAGAAGTAATACGGTCAGTCCTAAAAAGCCAACAATGACATTGATGATACAGACAAGCGGTCTTTCGGAGGCTGCATAACCGCCAATGGCGAACAAGGACGCTACAACCCAAATCACTAGAATGGCGCTAATAAACCTGAGACGGCTTTTGTAGCTGATATCTTCAGGCCATAAAAGAATCCCAAGAAAACTGGCGAGCGTAAAGGCTGGCAAAAGGCTGTAAAGGTCGATGAGTAGCATGCGCAACTCTTTTAACACGTCCGCCACAGAACTTCAATAGAAACCTAGAAATGGAAAATAGTACCTGGCGTTATTTCGTCCTCGATTAATCCTTCCTGAAACGGTATCCTTTGCTGACTATGAGTCTAAAAGATCGAGACTACATGCAGCGGCCGGATGACGAAGACGACGGCGAGCGGCCGGCGAAACCGCGGATTTGGATCGTGGTGGTTGCGCTTGTCCTGGTCGCGATGTTTCTGTTGTCGATGTGGCCGAGGAGATAGATGAATCTTTATTATTTGATTGAAGAGCCGCGGATGTGTAGGAAGATTATGAGAGGTATCCCAAGACCTATCCAGGTGTGGGTTCGGCTTATCCAAAGCCGCAGAGTTTCGTTTCCTAAGTAATAGAGCCCCCATCCGGTCAGGATTAAAATTCCACAACTAACAAGGGTCGATAGACCAGACGGGCGCTGTTGGTCTTGATCAAGGCCGGCGGGGACATGCTTCATCAAAAGTGTTCCGAAGACCATTAGGAAAGCCATCGCGGCGGCGCCGTGAATTTTCATCCAGAGAGGTCGCAGAGGGTTCGTTTCAAGAATATAAATCCAGATCGCGCCAGTTAGCCAAAGGATCGAGATCGTGCCGTAGAGAATCCGCTTTTGGAGCGGAGCTAAACTAAGTTTGGATGCTTTCATGCGAGGACAAGGCCGTGCGCGCCATAGAGTTTAAGACAGCGGTCGGCCACATGTTTTGGGGCCATAAGAAAAACTTTTGTGAGCGCGTCGCTCCATAGGCAACATTTAGAGATCACAGAGACCGCGGATGCTTTTATGAATTTCTCACCACTGGGCATTTGCACATGTTGAGCGGGCGATAAAAAGTCGGAGTTTTTTGAAGTTCTCACGGCCGACGTCGCGACGGCCACGGCTGGCCAATTCTTTCCCCACCGGCGTAAGTCGCCCCCCGCGTTTACAATTCCTGAAACCGCTGACCCTCTGCTCAAACGTTGAATTGTTTCCACAGCCACGTCGACGGCGTAGCCTTTGGCGATTCCACCCAGATCGAACGTCCACGGACCTGTTTTTTTGGTCCGATTGCCAGCCAGTTCAATTGATGCCCTCATTCCGCCTTCCGCCACTAAGACTCTGGCGGCGCTCCCGCATCGAATATCGAATACTCCCATGGAATCGCGATGGAACCCGTTGCAAGCTTTGAGCACATTCACCGTATGTGGATGAATCTTAACCCAAACGTTTGGTTGGGCGGCGTTGAGACGCGAGAGATCGTTGTGGGGTTGGTGTCGGCTCATGAGGGCTTCGATTTCGTCGATGGCCTTGAATCCCGACGTAATCCATTGTTGCATAGAAGTCTCGTTCGCATTCCCTGCGAGCTCGATCTCCACGAAAGTCCCCAGTAGCGGGCGTACGCGTTTAAACTTTTGATTTAAGAATTTCATAAGTTTGAAGAACTCGGCGCACGCCATCAGTGACATGCTTTGAAGACAGGGTGGCGCCGCTGATATTGGGAATATCTTTGTCGAGTTGTAAGGAATCTTTGGAGCTTTTGCCGGCAAATTTATTGCGCCATTCTTTGTTGCGGATTTGATAGCCGTACGTTTCTCGATAATCCATGATCTCAATCCCTTTTACCAGCCCGGAGGATTCAATGGCCACCGCATACGTTATGAAATCATGCTTGCCAAGGACCGTATCAACAAACAATGCTTCTTTGTTGGGTCCCCAGAATACGCGAACTTTCTGTTTTAACCCTGCGTCGCCGTTTTTCGATTTCTTAATCTGCCGCAACTCCTCACTGGATAAATCCATCCAAGTGGGTTGCATTTTCACGCCCGGAAATAATACCGAGGCAGCTTGGCTTTCCGTCAGATAGGTCTCGGCTCGCGCGACAATCGGTATCGGCGCCAGTAGGAGCCCCGTGATCAGGCTGTTCCAGTTTTTAGAACGCATGACACATGATACGTTTTAGAAGTTAATTCCGATTCTTAAGCGGACCTCGAGTTTCTCATACTCACCAAGACTTCGAGATCTGTCAGAGACGCTAGTTCCAACCGCGTTCAGGCCAAGGCTGCGGGGATATCCGGATATTTGGGGAAGAACAGTGAGAGTGGTCCACCACGCCTTGGCAGCATAGTGCACGGAAGGGCCGAGGAACCAGGCGGAAGCATCCTGCCGACCAAAACTTTGTCGGGCAAATTTTCGGCGATTGAGGAACTCAAGTCCTCCGAACCACCCCGAGGCAAAACGATAAGCTCCGCCAAGGGAATACTCATTTTTCAATTCCTTATCGCGTTCGCCGTTTGAGCGTTCCCATTCGGGTTCGAAAACGATGTTCGAGGCCAGGATGAGGCGATCGTCCAAAAAATGCTTATCTAGAATCAGCTTGAACTCGAGTGCGCGTTCAATGATGTCTTTGCCCGTCAATGGGGAACGTACGCCTAGCTCTGGTTCGAGGTAAAGGGTGAGCCCAATGGGATCTTTGTATGGGCTGAGCAAACGTTTTTTAAGTTCGAGGGATACGCTGTTTACATCAAAGCTCGTTTGATTGTCCAGAGTCTCAGTAGGGTTATCAGGGTTTAAGGCATTGTGCGTATGAAGAAGCGACGAATTGAGATAAAGTGCTCCGGTAAAAGTATCGGTAAATCCATATTCGGCCTCGTTGCGGAAATCGACAGAGGTGTAGGTTCCTTGGAGCTTACCGGTCCGAACCGTATTCCATTGCTCATACTCCCAGGTTCCCTTCGGGAGAGAATCGCTTGTGTAGAGATATCCGAACGGTGTTTCGTCAGCATCGCAAGGCACGATAAAGAAACCATTTAAAAGTATCGTTGCGGAAAGGGCATAAAATATTCTTGATAATCGCATCAAACGTCTCCTTTAAATTTTTGGCTTTGCGCCTGGGTAAATCCCTCAATCCAGGCCGCGGGCATGAATCGCTAATGAAATAGGATATCCATTACAAATAATATTTTATTCTATCTCCGTCGGTGTTAAATTATTTATTGAAATCAAGTTTCAATATACAATAACTTAAAACGGTCGGGCAAGCAATTATTTATCAGTCGTGGCTCGGTCTCTAAAGGTCGTTTTAGCCAAATATGGTAAAACATGGCCACTATGTGGGTGATCACCGGCGGGGCTGGTTTTATTGGAAGTGCACTCCTTTGGAAGCTCAACCAAGAGGGTATCTCTAATCTTTTGGTTGTCGATTTTCTCGAAAACTCAGAGAAATGGAAGAATTTACGCCTGCGCCGTTTCGCCGACTATTTGGAAGCAGGCGATTTCAAGGATCGCCTTCTATCCGGTCGGTTGCCTAAGATTGAAGGGATCGTTCATCTAGGCGCATGCTCATCTACCACCGAAACCAATGCTTCTTATCTCATTCAAAACAATTTCGAGTACACGAAAGCTCTGGCCCAATGGGCGCTTGCGAGGACGGCGCGCTTTATTTATGCGTCAAGTGCCGCGACGTACGGTGACGGACAGTTCGGCTATACCACGGACCACGCCACGACCGAGACTCTGCTTCCTTTAAACATGTACGGCTACTCGAAACACCTTTTTGACCTTTGGGCCCTGCGGCACAACGTCCAGAAGAAGATGGTCGGCATCAAGTTCTTTAACGTGTACGGTCCGAATGAATACCACAAGGGTGACATGCGTTCGATGGTGTCTAAGGCTTATGATCAAATTCAAAAAGATGGCAAGATCCGACTCTTCAAATCCTATAAGTCCGAAATTCGAGACGGTGAACAGCGTCGGGATTTTTATTATGTAAAGGACGCTGTTAATGTGGTGTACGAATTTATGAAAGGTAAGAGCAGCGGAGGGTTGTACAACCTTGGGGCAGGAAAAGCTCGATCGTGGAATGATTTAGCGAACGCCGTCTTTTGTGCCTTGGGCAAGGCTCCGCGCATTGATTACATTGAGATGCCGGAAGCTCTGCGCGCCAAATACCAATATTACACGGAGGCAGATATGTCGTGGCGTAAGAAGTCGACCCCCTCGACGAGTCTGGAAGACGGAGTAAAAGATTACGTGCAAAATTATCTGGCCAAAGAGAACCCCTATCTATGAAGATACGCACGGCACACGTCGTTCGTAAGACCAAAGAAACGCAAATC
>JAYWEN010000042.1:0-8682 GCA_043779245.1 Elusimicrobiota bacterium
GTTTGAGCACTTCGACTTCGATAACTTCGAATGTAGGAAGCACGAGCGGACGCTGTGACAAGGAATGAGGACAAATAGGAGAAAGTATCAGAACATCGAGGTCCGGATAAAGTATGGGACCGGAGGCCGCCAAGTTGTAGGCGGTCGAGCCCGTCGGCGTGGCAACAATCAAACCGTCTCCTCGATAACTCGCTAAGGGCTGCTTGCGAACATTGGCCTGTAGCTGCAAAATTCGACCGCTTGACCCCGAACGCACGACGCAATCGTTCAATGCCAAATAGGGTCCCACGCTTTTGCCTCGGCAACGCGCCCGAACAGAGAGCATGGTGCGCACTTCCACGCGGCATTCCCCCGCTAAGACGCGGGATAAAATTCGAAACATCGAGTTGACTTCGGTCGCGGCAAGGAATCCGAGCCGCCCTACGTTCACTCCTAAGACAGGGATTCCCCACGCCGCCACATGACGCGCCACAGATAACACCGTGCCATCGCCACCCACGGCGACCACGACATCGGCGCTTTTCATCGCTTGCGTCACTTTGGAAGCACCCACGACTTTAATTTTTCGTTGTCCGAGCCAGCGCTTTAAACGCAGCCATTCCGAATACGCTTGAGGTTTTTCCGCGTTATAAACGACGGCGATGAATTTTTGGGGAAGGATTGTTTTTGGCATAGATTTTTCGTCCCCCTTACAACCGGGGGACTGTCCCTTCCTTTGATTTATAAGGAGTGGGACGTCTGTGGAACCAGAAAAGGATACCAAATAAGAAACTGTAATACAGCCCAATGGCTCTCCACCCCGGAGGGCTCACCGCGCGTACGGCCCAGGGAAAAGAGGCCATCCATTGAATGAGCGACAGTGTCGCATGGACCGCGACTTGAATGCCCTGGAGCACGACATGAGGAACATAGCCTGGGAAGAAAACGCCCCAGGTTCCAACGGAGAGTCCCAAAATCATCAGAAACCCAGAAAGCGGGAAGACAGTCCAATTCGCGATAAATCCAGCCAGAGAAAGTCGGTGAAAGTAGAACACAAGTAAGGGCCAAATTCCAATATGCACGGTAAGCCCAAGCAAACCCGCTTCCGTTAACCATCGACGCCAGCGTGTGCGTTGGGTTCCGGAACGCTCCCAGACGGGGAGAATGACCAGAATACTCAGCGTGGCTCCAAAAGAAAGTTGGAAACTGGCCCCCAGAAGGGCTTCGGGTTCGCGGATTAAAATCCATCCAGACGCCAGGAGCAGCGGATAATATCGGGGGATATCGCGCCCCAGCGCCGAAACCAACAAGCCTACAAGAGCCATCGTTGCCGCTCTCACGACCGGAGGATCACCCCCAACTGCGGCGGCGTAAAAGACGATGGGCACAATACAAACCCATAACGCATGACGTCGGGGAACCTGGAAGATCATGAGTAGGCTCACGGCAAGTCCCACGATAAGCGACATGTTTTGCCCCGAGACCACCACGATGTGATAGACACCGGCCCTGATGCAGGCCTCCTTCAAAGACTTCGGTAAGACGCCACGCGCACCCATGGTAATTCCCAAAAGTAACGCCGCTTCATCTTCGGGCAGCCCCTCTTCCCAAAAGTCGCGGTATCGCTTGTGAAAGGTCCAGGACGCACGTGCCAGACTCCAGTCGTTGGATTTTCGAACAACCTGCTCTCCATCTAGAGACCATACTTTGAGCATGTAGAATACGCCGCGCGTTGCCCAATAGCCGCGTTCATCGAAATCCCGGGTGGCGCTTAAGGGTCGCGGAGCGCTGAGCCATCCACGCACGCTCACGAGGTCCCCGGGTGCCAAGTCCGGATCCAAAAACGCCAGCGTCACCACTGTTCTTCCGTTAAAAGCTCGAAATGTCCTTGCTCGGCCTTCGACCAAGAATCGCGTTTGGTTCCAACGCAAAACGGGGGAATCGAGCACGCGGCCCTCGATCGTCACTTGCGATGAGCCAATGAGCCGGGACAGGTCATAGAGTCCGGGTCGTGGGAATAGGCCGCACGCATGAAGCGCAATGATGGCACCCATATACGCGATGACGCAGATCGCTAAGGCGTAACGGCGCAGAAATTCCAACAGCCTCCAGATCCTCATGCTCTATTAGAGGTGCCGTGAGGGGTTTTTATTCGTTACTTGGAGAGGTTGGCTTCAAGCAGCGTTCGCATTTCTTTAGGCAAGGGCGTGGGCTTCCAAAGGAGGTTGACGACGGCGAGTTTCGCGTAGCCTTTGGCAATCAGGCGATCTGTCTCGTCAAAGATCTCGGAACTGAATATAACGTGGGCAGCGCCCAGTTCGCTTAAGAACGTTCTAACTTTAATCAGCTCATCGTAGCGCGCGGGCGCCATGTAATTCACGTGCGCTTCCATCGCGGGCAAAAACAAACGCTGCTTTTCTTCGAGGTCACGGTATCTTATTCCCAGGTTGCGCAAGAATTCGGTCCTTCCGCGTTCAAAGAGGACGAGGTAGTTCGCGTAATAGACGACTCCCATCCGATCCGTGTCGGCATAGGCGATCCGCATTTCGAAGTCGTAATACTTCATTGGGCTTATATTTAACTTCATTTGGCTTGTCGAAGAGAGTTTGCAACGGTAAAACCGGCACGTTGGCGCAGCAGCTTCGTAAGGCGATACACAAATCGGTTTATCCCTATGCGACCCGAGGCCTGAACGATTTCATCCATGATTCGCGCTTTCGCAGAGCAGGGACTCAAGCGTTACGATGGCTATTTTCGCTCGCGTGGCGTTCATTTTATTTTTGCGCCCATCCCCAACAAGTCCACGGTCTATTTTTCTCTCGTACCCTGGCCAAGTCAGCCGAAAGAATTCTCTCAGTTCATTGCCTTGGCAAAATCGGCAGGGATCGACACCGTTAACATTTTGCCGCTCTACGATTCTTTGGCTAGGAATCGAATGAATGTTCTTTATCAGTCTGACGATAGCCATTGGTCGTCCCAGGGAATCGGTGTTATGTCTGAGCTCCTCGCCAAAATGATGTAACAGTCCGTTAACCACGCTGTGATATTGCCGTAATATCATTCTGCTACACTGGGCTCATGGGATTTAAGAAATGGGCCGCGGCCTTCTTGATTCTTTGGGCTGTGCGCCCCCTGCATGCGTCGTCTGGAACCGAAGGCGCATCGTTTTTAGATATTCCCGTTGGAGCAGGTCCCGCCGCTTTAGGTTCTGCCTATTCCGCCTTAGCCGATGATGCTTACGCTCCCGTTTACAATCCCGCCGGACTTGGTTTTTTGACGAGTAAACAGCTCGCCGCTCAGCATCTGGCTTACCTTGAATCCATTCACTACGAGTTTGGAAGTTTCGTTATGCCTGTCAAAGAAGGTCACGGCCTGGGCGGTTCTATTCAATACTTGGGAACAGGCGATATTGCCGGAACCGATCCGACTGGCGCGTCGATTGGAAGCTTCGCTAGTCACTACGCCGCTTATTCGCTCGCCTACGGTCAGAAAATTTTTCCCACCGTGTCTCTCGGCGTGAGCGGCAAGATCGTAGAAGCTAAACTGGCCGACGTATCAGCCAGCGCTTTCGCCGCCGACCTTGGCGCATTAGCCCAGATTTCGAAACGACTCCGCCTCGCCACCACCGTCAATAACATCGGCAGCTCCTTAAAATTTTCCAGCCAGAAAGATTCTCTCCCCTTGGCGGTTCATCTGGCAGCGGCTTATTCAATCAGCGCGCCCTGGCGCTTCGCATTGGAAGGCATTTACAATAAGACGGGACTGGCGAGCGCTCGCACAGGAATTGAGTGGAGTCCGCTCGCAGCAATTTCCATTCGCGCGGGATATCGTACCGATACGTTGAAAGAGTTGTCCGCGCTTGCCGGTCTCTCGGCGGGATTGGGCGTTCATTTGTGGGGACAGGAACTCGCGTACGCTTGGGTGCCTTACGGGGACCTTGGTGATACGCAATACATTTCGCTTCTTCTCAAATTCGGAGCTGAAGCGATCAATCGACGAAATCTCATCCAATATCAGAGGGTCAAATCGCATCGCACCGTCCTAGTTCCTTCTGACACTCCTCAACCGGAAGACGATCTTTACCAACTGATTCAAAATCAAAAATCGCAAGATGAAGCGTACCGCAACACGTTGGCGCCTCTTCCTCCGACCGATGGCACCCCATCCCATTGATCTGGATTAGGAGACCTCGCGCTGGGATCCGATTTTGGATTCTTGCCGCTGTCATTTTTTATACGCGGTATTCAGGTGCCGCGGTGCCCTCAGGCCCCAGCGAAGTCAGTATCGTGGGAACCCAGTTACTGGTCTCGCGTCGCCTGCCGGACGGAACGCTCGCTCCTGCGGTGCCGTATACGATTCAAGGGGTCACCTGGTCGCCGGCCACTCAAGCACCATCGGAGGGACCCAATCCGTTGAATCCGGCGACGCAAACTCAGTACGGATTTTTCTTCGATTATCCCGGTCGCAATCCTCAGGGCCATGACATCTTGAGCTATTGGCTCAGGCGAGAACCGCTGGCCCATTATCAAACTGACATTCCCCTCATGGCCCAAATGAACGTCAACACGGTGCGCCTCTACGGTGATTTTGGCGATGACCTCGTGAGCTATCAGAAAATTCTCGACACCTTTTACGAAAACGGAATCATGGTCATCATGGCCGTGTCGGGTTCTAAAGCCGACATCGACAATCAGCACTACTTGCAAGTGCTCCAACTCTGCAAAAATCATCCGGCGATTTTGATGTGGTCTTTTGGGAATGAATGGAACTTCACAAATTTTTTTGGGTACGGTGCCATGTCGCAGGCCATCTCCGCTGTCAATCAAGCCGCTGGCGCGGTCAAGTCCGCGGACTCGCATCATCCAGTGACCTCGATTCTCGGCGATAAATTCAAGTTAAATGGTCCCTCCTGCGGCGGAACAGACAACCCCAACAGCGACATTCCGTCTATTGTGCCGAACATTCCGAACGTCGATATTTGGGGCTTGAACGTATATCGCGGCGCGAGCTTTGGTCTCTTGTTCAACCAATGGAAAAACGTTACGACAAAACCTTTTTATCTCAGCGAGTTTGGAACCGATTCTTTTAGAACTACGCAATACGTTCAGCCCTTTCCCCCGTGCACTCCTCAGTCCGGAGAGGCGCAAGTGCAGACGGGGTTCGAGGATCAAACCATGCAAGCTACCTTTGATGCGGGTCTCTGGCAGGAAATTGCGATGAACACCTCGGAAACGCAGCCTGCGCACAACTGCGTGGGAGGTTTGCTCCATGAATTCAACGATGAAATTTGGAAGGTGGGGAATTTTAATGTCGGGCTAGGAAACTTAGTGAATTACGGGTCGGATACGAGCTACAACACCTATAACCCCGATGGTTTTGTCATTCTAGGTTCCCATCCCGATGGGATTTCCAATGAAGAATACTTTGGAATGGTGGACGCCACAAGATCCCCTAAACAGGTTTACCAAACGATGAAGGCGCTCTTTGTTCCACACGTAAACCCTCCGCCGAACCCTGATACGACGCCCTCTCCAGTCGGAGCGAGTCCTGGTTCGGTGAGAATTCGACCGAATCCCTTTCGCGGCGCGCGCGGAGATACGGCGATCGTCTTCGACCAGTTGGCTCCCAATAGTACGGTAAAGATCTTTACCGTCTCCGGACGCTGGATCAAAACACTTCTGACGTCCACAGATTCGGTGAGCTGGAACCTATTGAACGATTCCGGAGATCCGGTGGCGTCCGGTCTCTACCTTGCCCTCGTAACAGACAACCTCGGGACCAAGAGCCGCCAAACCGTCGTCATCATCCGCTAGCCTAAATCTTCCCTCTTTTTAGAGGTCTTCCTAGGGCCACTTTCTCTGTAGGCCTTTCAGATGGTTTTATTTAGTCTTTAGACATCTCGTCTCGCCGTCGCATTCCCCTTAGAATGATGCACATCTTCTAAACCACCCATGAAAAACTTTACCGTTCAGCAATATTCCTATATAGAATCCCACGGATTGAACAGCCATGGGGAAAACGGTCGATGACATTCTGGGGGCGCCGATGGATTGGGCTCTGTCTTGTGATCGTTTTTTACTTCGCCGGATCACCCCCCGCCTGGAGTATTCGACCTCAAGCTCCCGTCGGCTCAAGCCACGGGATCGTTCTCGACCCACTGCCTGTCCCTCCTCCGCCCACTCCTTCCGTTATTATATCGACGATAGCGCAGCCTGCTCCGACAGGAACTTCGACATCACAATCTAGAGGACTAGGCGCCCAGACCTCCACCGAGGTATCGGATTTCGTCAGTTATTTTAATTCACATCCGCAACTGTTGAATGTGAGCGAGACGCCGGCACTGCGTTTGGATTACGCTCACACCGTGCCAGGCCTATCCGGACTTCGCACCCGCACCTATGTTCACTTGGTTCAGACGGTCCAAGGAATCGACGTGGCTGAGACGGACGTGTCTTTTTCCTACGATCCATCGGCTCAACCCCGGACGTTTGATTTGATTCATTCGCGCCTCTATCCTGAAATTGCCTCAGCGGTTGTGTCGCTTCCTTCTGAGCAGAATGCTCGGGCAAGACTGATTGAACGAGCAGGTTCCACTCGACTTGAGTCGCAAAAGGCAAAGGTGCGTTGGATCGACGGTCAATGGCAGGGGCTTCAAGAATACTCCTTGGAATATGGGTTACATGCCGGCGTGAATGCATCGGGAAAGGCTTACGTATGGGATGATCGGATTTACGCTACCTATTCAGGTCAAGCAGCAGGCCGCGGCGTCGCCTTCAATCCGCTCCAGACGGGCAACGCATTGACCACGATCCCCTTGCAAGATCTAATGATCACCGATAGCACTAGCGCGCCCACTTACACGGATTTGTCGGGCAACTATATTTTTTCGACGACTTCGACAAACACGATTACAGTAGGTTTGTCCGGCCGCTGGGGAAAGGTTGTCGATTTAAACAACACCACGTCTGTGACCACGCTCAACACCACTGTGCCGGGAATTCTTTTCAATTCGACTGGGAACAATGAGTTCCAAACCGCGCAGACCAACGCGTATGTGCATGAACATATCGTGCATAATTACATCAAGTCCCACGGCGTCAATCCGCAGGATATCGATTTCCCTCTCACCGTAAACGTAAACGACAGCGAGACCTGCAATGCCTTTTACGGTTTTAACACCATTAATTTCTTCCGCAGTGACGGCACCTGCCTGAACAGTGCGTACGATACGATCATTTATCACGAGTATGGTCACTTCATTGATGATGTGATTGGCGGTCTGACTGATCGCGGATTGAGTGAAGGATGGGGCGATATTATGGCTACATATATCTCCGGCCAGCCCTCGATTGGAGAAGGCTTTTACGAAGCGCCCAACACCGAAATCCGAAACGGAGTAAATAACTATATTTACCACCCTGGAGATGAAGTCCATAAGCTAGGTCAGGCTTGGATGGGTTTTGCCTGGGACCTGCGCAACAATTTGATTTCATCCTTGGGTCAAACAAACGGAACCGCTTTGGCTGAAGATTTGGTTCTTCCTGTTTTCTGGGATAACTCTCCCAATATTCCACTGGCGGTTCGGGCGGTCGCTTTGCGAGACAGCCCCGATCAAGATCCCACTCATGGACCCCATTATCAACAGATTCTCAGCGCTGCCAATCATCACGGCGTCGCGTTTATCTTCACCGCCGTTCCTGAATTTACCTGGGACACGCCACTCGATGGTACGACAGTCCAAAATACGGTTTCCATTCTAGTCACGGCTACGGATGCGCTTAACACGCGCATTTCTCCGATGACTCTTTCGATCGACAGCACGCCGGTAGCATCTGCGAATACGTCGGCGATCAATTACACGTGGGACACGTCGCAGTATCCTAACGGACCGCATGTGATGAGTGTTCGAGCGCAAACGTCCGATGGGCGCAGCAATTCTATTTCACGCACCTTCATTGTCAAAAATTTCCAACAGTTGGCTGCTTACGATCCGACGCTCAAGGCGCCTGTCTGTGCCACCGCAGGAGCGGTATGCGATTCCGGCGCACTGTTGAATGGTCGTTCCACGATAAATGGTGGCAATGAACCGAATCAACCGAATACCCTGTTCAATTCCTGCTCCGACGGTACGTCGGGCTCGTATCACAGCGATGAGTCGTTAGACCGGCTAAAGGTATCCACCGTGGACGGTCAGCCTTTTGCGGCTGGCAAGCAGGTCAAGATTGACGCCACGGCTTGGGTCTACGGGACCAACGTAGATTATTTGGATTTGTATTACACCGCTTCGGCGGCCTCCCCCTCCTGGAATTTCATTGGAACGTTGAAGGCCTCGACCAATGGACTTCAGACGATTTCTGCGACCTATACCCTTCCCCCGGGTGATCTCCAAGCGATCCGTGGGCGATTCCGCTATGGGGGAACTCCGTCTCCGTGCGGTGCAGGGACCTATGACGACGTCGATGACTTGGTGTTTGCTATCACGCCCGCGGCACCCCCGCCACCGCCACCCCCCGACTTAACCGTCAGCCTATTCACGCTTTCACCCTCGACATTGACGCCGAACGCTCCGTTTTCGATGAGCGTATTCGTTCAAAATCTGAGTTCAGGCCCTGCGACGACACCCGTCGCTCTTCAGGTCTACGTGGATACGTCCACGTTCGCCTCGTGGTCAGCTCTTATAAGCTCGATTCCGGCCAATGGCGT
>JAYWEN010000043.1:0-7619 GCA_043779245.1 Elusimicrobiota bacterium
GTTCAGGTCCTCTCAACTGCCGATCACATGATTGTTTTAGATCACGTCCATCATCTTTCACCAGGGGTCAACCAAGTCCATACGGAAGTGTGGGAATCATCTAAGACAAGTCCCCACATTATTAGCTTGATGGAAGCCGGCAAGATCTCCGTCCTCGACACAGAGGAGGCATAGTTTGTTTATAAAATACAACGGAACGAACGTGCATGCCCTAGGGCAAACGAACGCCGCCGATCAAAAGATGAATCAAAGTCCCCAGAATGTTAAGTGGCTCCAGCCAGGATGGAACGAGTTTCCCTCTGAAGTCTGGAAGCAGAACGAGAAGAACCCTCAGATCATGAACTGGATCAAGAAGGGCGTGATCGAACTCCTAAACGAGCAAGTCACCGTTCGAGTAAAAGACAAGAAGACCGGAAAGATCAAGACCGTTAAAAAAGCGGTTGGGTCCGACGATGGAATCGTGAAGCTCACCTACTTCGAAGAGAAGAAGGCGATCGACATCGCGAAGTCTACTTGGAGTCGCGACATCCTTCAAAGATGGCTCGATGAGGAGCGCAGGCACAAGGTGAAGCGCGCATTGGACAAGCAAATTAAACCACTCTTGAACACCGAAAAGTCTGAATCCGAAGAAGAGGAAGACGATAGTTTCTAAAAGGACTAGATGCCACCGAATATCTCAACAGATGATTTCTTAACTCTCTTTGATGAGTTCAAAAAGGTCTCGAGTGCCACGCTCAAGGCCTATATTGTGATCGCATCGAGGAGAGTTCCTTTATCTACCTGGGGCGATAACTGCACCTACGCTACGGCCTTGATGACCGCTCACATGCTGACGGCTCGAGGACAATCCGGAGCGGGATCTACGGGTGGGGCAGTGACAGCGGAGTCGGTAGGCGACCTCTCACGCGCGTACGCAACTGTCTTCGAGGCAGGATCTGGCGACGCGGAATTAATGACCACGAGATACGGAATCGACTTCGTAGCCCTCAGGAACGAGAGTTTCTCCTACGGCATGGTCACTGGACCACGACGGGGCTGCTAATGGCCCTCTTCACATCGAGAGACAAGGGCCTCGGAGATTTAGTCCGAAGCTTCAAGGTGAACGCTGGGGAGACGAAGGTATTCGTAGGTCACCTAAGGTCATCCGGAAACCACAAGCAGAAGCCTGGGGAAAAGGGTCAGCCGATTTCGGTGGCTCAGATAGCTGCGATTCACGAGTTCGGCTCCGCAGACGGAAAGATCCCAGAGAGATCTTATTTTCGCTCGACGATGAATCAAATTCACAAGCCGCTCTCTCGAATGCTCAAGAAACTTTCAAAGAAGGTCACCACCGGTGGCATGAGCAAGACGACTGCCCTAGGGATCGTCGGAGAGTATGTCCTGACTCAAATCAGGGACAAGATTGAATCGAACATTCCCCCCGCGCTGAAGCCAGAAACGATCAAGAGGAAGGGCTCGGATAAAACCCTCATCGACACCGGCCAGCTCAGGGATTCCTTAGACTACGAAATCAAACAGGGTAAGAACAAATGAAGTGTAGCAACAAGATGTGCAAGTCAGGCCTAGAGGGACTCTTCATGCCGAGCATCTCGATGTGGGGTCAAGGGTACAAGCCTGGAAGCCACGAACCCTTGATCGTCGACCTCTTGAACGTCTTAATTTGCAAGGACTGCAGAAACACAATGAAGCCCGTGAACTTCTTCACCCGTGATGGATGGATGAGGATCATAGGCGCGGCCCTGAGTCAGAAGAAGGTTCCACCTTCGCTCGAGCACGCAAGGGTTGAATACCTCCTTCCGGACACGAAAATGACAAGCGGGTACATCGTATGAGTCTAGTTTCTCGATTCTTCACAGGAGAATATTGCGTTAAGCGGGCTTCGAAAGGAACATACATCAAGGGAAGGTACCAAGCCGGGGAGATCGAAGAGATCTACGTCTCCGGAAGCCTTCAGCCGACGAACGCTAGGGAATTGAAGTTGAACGACGAGGGCAATCGGCTCAAGCAGTACTATAAGTTCTACACCGATGAGCCCGTACTCGTGAACAGCATGGCGACCCTGGCCGACTCCGACAAGATCATCATCGATGGGGATGAGTATCGAGCGATGTCCGTTGAATCTTGGAAGGGGACCGACCTTCCCTACTATATGACGATCGTGTGGAGAGACCCAGAGCAGGAAACCGACGGAACCGGAGTTTAATGAATTTACCAGCGGGAACATTCAACCTCGAGAAGACGAAGGACGCTCTTTACCAATGGGTGAAGGAAGTCACGACGGGGATAATCACGGAGAATCAAATCATCTGGAGAAACCAGGGGGAACCCTTGCCGGCTCGCCCTTGCGTGACGCTTAAAATTATCGATGGCCCTAGCCCTATCGCCAGAAACGGAAACCTCTTCAGGGGCGGTAAGAATGATCCCTTCACCGTGGGGATTCAAATGGACATGGTTCTCTCGGTGCAGGTTTTCGGAAACACCAAAAAGGGCCAGTCGACAGCCCTCCAACTCAGTATAGACTTGAACTCTTCCCTGATTCGTCAGAGTATTTTAGATAAACTAAGAAAGTTTGACATTGGTGTTCAGGAAGTTGGCAAGGTTAGAAACCTAAGCGCAATTGAAGAGAACGACTATGAGGAGCGGGCTGGTTTTGAGATCACGCTCGGACTCGTTCAGAACATTACGGATCAGCCGGGCATTATTAAGACCGTGAACGCGGAGATAAAAGCCCTGAATCCGGATGGAACCGTTAACGTGGATGAAATTAAGAATCTAGTTTTACCTTAAGGAGAAACCATGGCCGCACCAACTCTGATCGTGAATGTCGTCGTCACCAAGAGCACGAGAACAGTAAGCCTCGCAGCTTTCAACGTTCCCGCAATCTTTGGACCCTCGAACAGATTCACGGACGTTTATCGCCTCTACAACTCAACTGCCGGAATGATCGCAGACGGATTCCTCCTCTCGGACCCAGAATACATCGCGGCCGTAGCCTTGCTCTCTCAGGCCATCAAGCCAGCATCGTTCGTCGTCGCCAAGTTCACGGCGGCGGTTGCCCAGTCAGACACTTTTCAGATCGCGACCCTCACGACTGGACACGTTTATCAACTCACTATTAATTCAACGATCATCAGCTATACCGCTTCGGGTGGAGACACTCAGCAGAGCATCTTGGCTGCTTTACTCGCGGCAATCGCAACGGCCTTCCCTTCGAACCCACCTGTCACGGGCGCGGTCGTAGGAACTGGAGCCGGAGCTACGCTCACGCTTACTTCTCCGGTCTCTGGAGCGGGCGTCAGCTACACGGCAATCGATTCTCTCATCACCCACGCCTTGGTAACTCCGAATCACTCGATCGCGAACGACATCATCGCGGCTCAGAACGCGGTTCTTCCAAGTCAGATGTTCTACGGAGTCATCGTCACGAGTCACGCGGCTTCGGATATCTTGCAGGTCGCAACCTACGTCGAATCCCAACTCTTGGTTTACGTCGCGGCGACATTGGATGCGGGCTGCTTGACCGGATCTACGACAGACATCATGTCGGTTCTTCACGCCTTAACTTTCGACAGAACAATGCTTTTATACTCGGCTCAAGCCAACACGAACGCTCCGGACGCGGCTTGGATGGGCTACATGCTTCCAACCCTTCCAGGAACTGGAAACTGGGCAATGAAGACCCTTCGCGGAGTGACTGCGGACAACTTGACCCCTACTCAGATCTCGAACGTGATCGCGAAGAAGGGAAACGTCTACGTGAACATCGGTGGCAACGGCACGACGCTCTACGGAACTGCGGCCGGTGGGGAATACTTCGACGTCACGATCTTCATCGACTTCTTGGCTTCGCTGGTTCAGTCCCTTGTGATCGCGGTCGTAACGGACCCATTGAACTTGAAGGTGCCTTACACAAACCAAGGCATCTCGATGATCGCTGCTCCCATCCGAGCGGCCTTCAAGCAAGGTCAAGATCAGCAGGGTATCGTCCCAGGCTGGAAGGTATTCGCTCCTGATATCGCAGATGTCTCAAAGGCTGATCGCTCTGGAAGAGTCCTCAACAACATCGGTGGGACTGCAACGCTTGCGGGTGCAATCAATCAAATCAACGTAAACGTGTTCGTAAGCACATAATTTAGGGGGATCGAATGTCTAGTGGATTATTAAGAAGATACGCTCCAGATGAAGTGAACATCACAGTCGGAACTCAGCCAGTGACGGGCCTCAAAGAGGGAACTTTCGTAGAGGCCGAGCGAACTGTGGAGACTAGCATGCTGGAGATCGGCTCAGACGGCGAGGCGACCCTTTCGATCAGTCCGAATCAATCGGGAATGATCAAAATCACGCTTCAGCAAGCGAGTCCCTTGAACGACTACTTCAACACGCTTTTTCAGAACCTCCAGCAGAAGAACCTCTCCCTCGCGGTCGTTCCGATTTCAATGGTTGACAAAAACGGCACGACTGTCGTCAGCTCTAAGCAATCGATCATTCAGAAGCCCTCGAAGGTCAGCTTCGCGGACAAGCCTGAGGCCCGAGAATGGACATTCTTGTGTCCATACCTTGACATGGAGATTGGCGGCGAGTCCGTCATCTAAAGGAGTTTAGATGCTACCGGAAATGAGCAAACAAGTTGAAGTGGATGGGTTTAGATACCTTATTACCCATCCCGATCCAGACACCGCTTGGAAGATGGGGATCGACCTCACGAAGATGGTTGCGGAACCCTTCGCTGCGATGGCCCTGGTCTCCGAGGACAAGTCGAAGCTTGGGGAATCCCTTTCGAAGGCCCTCAAGCTTTTACTCGGAAACATCGAGCCTCAGCAATCCCTTTCGCTCATTCGAAAGCTTTTAGCATACGTGGAGTGCCAGGGTGCGGTTGACGGAGAGAACAAGAAAATCATGATGACCGACCCAGGATACAAGAGTCATTTCCAAGGTCGACACGGCTCGATGATGAAGCTCGCGGTTGAGGTCTTGATCTTTCAGCAGAAGGATTTTTTCGCGGCGATTTCGGGCGCGATCGCGGAGATGATGCCGAACAAGGCGTAAGCGTCCAAGTGCCAGACGATATGTGCTGGCCTGTTATGAAGCTCGTTCTGGCGGGTCATGATTATGCTCAAATTTTAAATAATTGGAGTTTACCAATGGTCCTAAGAGCAAACAGAGCGATGCAGATTCAAGAGCAGGCGAACGCCTTGGCTCAAAAGAAAGCGAGCCAAGATGGGTCTCGCTGAGAACATTCAAGAGTTCGGGGTCCAAATCAGTTTGGCCTTCGACAGCAAGAAAGCAGAAATCGCGCACGAGAAGATCCAAAAGCTTGGGTCTGAGCTCAAGTCCCTAAGCATCGGGGTGGCTGCGGCCGCTGCCGGAGTCTTCGAGATGGGAAACCTCTTCTCCTCGAACGCGCGTAGCCTATCCGATCAATCAGCAATCCTAGGGATCACGACGGATCAACTTCAAGAATTCGAATACGCCGCGAAGGTCGCCGCCAACGTCACGCGGGATGATTTAGTTTCCTCGCTTCAGACCCTTGGATCGACACTCGACAAGGCCCGAGCCGGAGACGTGGATTCTAGGAATTCCCTCATGCAGATGGCTGCAGCCGGACACATGGAATCGAAGATGCTTCAGATCATCGGGGATCGAACCTACAACGTCACGGATGCCATGCAGGATCTCTCCGCTGGAATCGCCGACGTCTACAAAACCTCTCCTCAAGCCGCCGCCCGATTGTCAGAGATGGCCTTCGGAAGCTCGAAGCTCATTCCGCTCCTCAAGCAGGGACCGAAGGGTTTCAAGGAACTTCGCTCAGAGGCAGAGAAGAACTGGGTAATGACCCAGAAGCAGATCGAAGCCGGCAAGCAGATGGACGTTCAATTCACCAAGATTTGGATGACGTTCAAGAAACTAGGATACGAGATCGGCGAGAAGGTTCTCGTTCACATCAAGCCGATGGTTGCTCAGTTTGAGAAATGGTTTCGTGCAAACAAAGCCCTGATCGGTGTCGCAATAAATACTTTCTTAGACAAGATGGCTGACGTGCTTAAAGTCGTTTTTGAGCTTCTTCAGGAGACCGGAAGCGTCCTCGGGCCTCTCATTGAAAAAGTCGGAGGCATGAAGGAAGCGGTCAAGCTCTTGGTCGACGCATTTTTGATCTTTAAGGCAATTCAAATTGGAACTGTTTTCGCTCAGGCAGTTATTGCGCTGGTCGGTCTGCTTCCAATTATTACAAGTATCGCTAGTGCGCTCGGTGGAGTTATGTTGAGCCTGTCTGGTTGGGCCGCGATCCTCGTCGGACTTCCCGCAGCGGTTCACGATATTTACTCCATGCTCTACGAGGGAAAACCCTTCAAGGAGACTTGGATCGGTCAGGGTATAGACTACATCGAGCAGATGTTGATGAAGCTGGGGATCTTGAAAGAGAGCCTTCACATCGACACCGCGATCGGCGAGGGAGCTTTCAACCTTTTAGAAAAGGGCAAGGCTCGAATCGGAGAGGTCTTTGGAGAGGCCAACCGCGCTCAAAGAACGGCCGATTCACCGAAAATAAACAACCCAGGCGAAGGAGTTCTTGCGGGTGGTGGCGATCAAAACCAGTTCACGATGAACTTGAACGTCATGGTCCCTCCTGGAACTTCTCCAACTGCCGCGAGCAACCTAATCTCAAACGCCGCAATAACGACTCAGGAAAGGCTCTTGCTCAAGGCGAAGCAGGATTCCAACCGAAAGAGAGTCTACTAAATGAGCTTAGGTCCAATCGCAAACGGGGTCGGAGCGGTTCTGTCACGAACTGTCTTCCTCCTCACAAATACATCGACGGGGATTCCGATCCCCTTGGCTATCCTCGATGTGGTCAAGGAAGAGAAACCAGATTACACCGCAGAAGTCACAGAGCATCCCGTGGAGTTTGGTCCCGAAACTTCTGACCACGTTCAGCTTAAGAACCCGATCCTCCGGTTGAAGGGCTTAATCTCCTCAACCCCCCTAGACACCTCCGTGGCGATTGCCAACGTTCTTGCGGGCGGCATAGCTGCTTTCACCTCCTCGCAGGCAAGATCGAACCTACTGAATTCTGGGATTAGCCAGGGCACCGCCCTTGCCGGAGCCGCGCTTCAGGGGAGGGCTTCGAATTTAATTTCAAACGGAGCGGCTGGGGCTTTGGACGCGATCTCTCGAACCATTCTTCTAAGCGCATACGAGAACCGAGTTCCCTTCGACGTCATCACGAAAAGATTCCGGTACAAGAACATGGTTATCCAAAGGCTCTCTTTCCCAAGGAACGACGAGACCGGAGGAGTCTTAGAGTTCGAGATCGAGCTCAAGCAGATCACGATCGTCAGCCCGTTGAAGGTTCAAAAGAACATCGTCTCGGAGGATAAGGTTTCGACCGCGAGTTCTTCGACCGACCTGGGGAATCAGGCGACTCAAAAGGTGAGTACTCAGTTGAATAACCAAGTCTCTAAGTCCTCGCTCTTCGACGCCCCTGGAATGAACATTAAATTTCCCGGAGGCTTCGCTTAATGGCACTCATCGAGATTCAAACAAGAATAGACCTCCCAGCCTACGAGCAGCTCGTGAAGCTAGACGGAGTGAACTACCTCATCGCGCTTTACTTCAACCCT
>JAYWEN010000044.1:0-6806 GCA_043779245.1 Elusimicrobiota bacterium
CGGCAGCCGCAAGAAATGCCGGATCACGAGCGTCATCCCCATCAAAACAGCTAAACCCATCACGACTTGGACGGAATGTGTGCCCTTGATCAAGAGAAGCACTTGATAAAAAACAAACGCGATCAGAAATATATCGATTGCGGGTAAGACATAGGTCATCCAGAAATACTGAAGCATCATGCTGCGTGAATCCTTTCCCAGAGCTGCACCGCTCGGCGCGTGGCTCCTACGTCATGAACGCGCAGCCCTTTAGCCCCTTGCTCAACAGCCCACAGGGCCGCCGCAAGCGATCCTTCGAGGCGCTCCTCAGCGATGAGTGGCTCGTCGTTCGTCCCAAGAAGTTTTCCGATAAAGCCTTTTCGTGAAACACCGATCAAGACGGGATAGCCCAAGGCCGTCAGCTGGGATAGATTTTTGATGAGCAAGAGATTGTGTTCAACTGTTTTACCGAAGCCAATTCCTGGATCCAAAATGATTCGATCTTGAGAGATATGATGGAGAGAAAGAAATGCGATGCGTTCCTCGAAAAACTGGCGAATCTCGTCGACGACGTTGGTGTAATGCGGCTTGGATTGCATGGTCTGAGGATTGCCCTGCATGTGCATTAAAACGACGGGACATTGGAATGAGGATATGACATCCACCATGCCCGGATCGGCACGCAGGGCCGACACATCATTGACGAGCGAGGCGCCGTGTTCTAAGGCTCGGAGTGCCACCTCTGCTTTTTGGGTGTCAATGGATAGAGGAGTAGAGGGCCACTGGTCATGAATCGCATCGAGAATGGGAAGCACGCGCTCAAGTTCGGTCGCCGCTGAAACCGGCTCTGCACCCGGACGGGTCGATTCGCCCCCGATATCCAACACGTCGGCCCCCTCGGCCATCATATCGGTGGCACGCTGAAGAGCCGCAACTCGATGCGCGGTGCGTGAACCCGCATAAAATGAATCGGGGGTGGCATTTAGCACCCCCATGATCCAAGTCCGCGGAGAAGAGAGGAAAGAAAAGCTAGGCGCTGACGACAGCCCCTGTCCCGTCACTGATGAGGGCATCAACTTCGTCACTATCAAGGATCTCCTTTTCCATGAGACGTTCGGCCAGCCGATCAAGCTTCGTCCGATTGTCTAACAAAAGCTTTCGAACATACGTCATGGCGTCCAAGACTAGCTGCTTCACTTCCGAATCGATAAGCTCGGCCGTTTGATTGGAGAATGAAGCCTCGCGACCGATATCGCGTCCAAGAAACACTTCTTCTTCTTTTTTGCGGAAGGTCATTGGCCCGAGCTTGTCAGACATGCCGAACTCGGTCACCATCCGTTGAGCCAAGCCGGTAGACTTCGCCAAATCATCGCAGGCTCCGGTCGTGATCTCTTTAAAAATCAACTCTTCTGCGGCGCGGCCACCGAGCAACACATACAGTCGTGATTTCAGTTCAGTGCGGCTGGTGAGATAACGATCTTCCGTCGGCAATTGGAGCGTATACCCCAGCGCAGGGCCACGAGGGATGATCGAGATCTTATGGACTGGATCTGTTCCCGGCGTGAGCTTAGCCACCAACGCGTGCCCAGATTCATGATAGGCCACTATCTTTTTCTCTCGTTCGGTGATCATGCGGTTCTTGCGTTCGGGACCCGCAATGACACGCTCGATCGCCTCTTCAAGCTCCGGCAATTCTACGTAAGGCTTATTGCGACGGGCGGCCAAAAGCGCCGCTTCATTAATCAAGTTCGCTAAATCCGCGCCGACGAATCCCGGCGTGCGGCGAGCAATGACTTTGAAATCCACTTCCGGTCCAAGTTTCACTTGCTTGGCATGCACGCGCAAAATTTCTTCGCGACCCCGCAAGTCAGGTGAAGGGACGGTCACATGACGATCGAAACGGCCGGGTCTCAAAAGCGCGGGATCCAGCACGTCAGGACGGTTGGTCGCAGCAATGAGAATGACGCCTTCTTTCGTGTCGAACCCATCCATTTCAACAAGCAGCTGATTGAGCGTTTGTTCCCGCTCATCATGGCCGCCGCCAATACCCGCAAAACGATGTCGACCCACAGCGTCGATTTCATCCACGAACAAAAGACAGGGCGCATTCTTTCGGCCTTGATCAAAAAGGTCGCGGACGCGGCTTGCACCGACGCCGACAAACATCTCGACGAATTCACTGCCCGAAGACGAGAAAAATGGCACGCCCGCTTCACCCGCGACCGCCTTAGCTAAGAGAGTTTTCCCTGTTCCCGGTGCGCCGTAGAGCAGAACGCCTTTGGGAATTTTTCCGCCGAGCTTTTGAAATTTCGCAGGATCCTTTAAGAACTCGATGATCTCGCGCAATTCTTCTTTGGCTTCATCGCAACCGGCGACGTCGGCGAAGGTGATCTTGGATTTCTTGCCAGTTTGAAGTTTTGCTTTGGATCGACCAAAAGCCATGGCTTGCTTTCCACCGCCCTGCATTTGGCGAATCATGAGAAACCAGAAAAAGAGGAAGACGAGCGCTGGCCCGAAATTCATGATCACGGCGCCAAACCAACTGCGGTCGGCTTCGCCTGAATAATCGTGCACTTTGTTTTTCTCTAAATCCTCGACGAGGGTGGGATCGTTCAAGGGAATCGTGCGGAAACTTTCGTCTTTACCATCGGCGCCGCGCGAATGACCATGGATCATGTCGGGACGAACCACAACGTTTGAAACCTGGCCGTCATGAAGGCGTCTTTTAAATTCAGAATAGGTTATGTCCTTATCCAAACTTGCGGTACGGGTGGCTTCGAATAAAATAAAAAGCCCCCCGAACAACACGAGCCAAATGACTAAACCGCGCCAATTTTTGTTATTCATCCTGATCCTCTTTTTTATGCGCTACGACCAACTGATTATTTCTGCACCGGATGCGCCATCCTCCGGAAAATTGAAACCAACGTGTCCCTTGCGGTGATCGTGCCCACTGAAGGACCTGCTCGATTTCCTGGAAGGTTAAGCCGGGAAGAATTTGACGCAAAATCCGTCGGCTAAGGGCTTTATGATAGCGTAAAAGCTGGTCCAAAACAACCGTGAAGCCGCGCACATTCTTCTGAACCGATTTCCTCACCATTCCACGCAAATGATCCTGCCAATAGTCTTCTTCTTCCTGAAAAATATCAGCCGTCTGGATGAGCCGCTGGGCGATGCCAGGACTTCTCTTTTCCAAATACGGTAACACCTCATGGCGGATTCGGTTCCTGTGGAAGCGCAGAGAGCGGTTGCTAGGATCCTGCCGGGACTTTAGTTTGTACGTTGAAAGATAGGCCAGGATCTCTTTTCGAGTCACTTTTAGAAACGGCCGAACGATCGGGACTCCTTTCGTAAGACGCAGATGACGAACAACGGGAATTCCCGCCAACCCTGCCGGCCCCGAGCCTCGGAGAAAATTCATCAGGACGGTTTCTGCCTGGTCGTTGGCCGTATGGGCAGCCACGATGGCCATACATCTATTTTTCCTGGCTTGAATGGCGAGTGCCTGATACCGCAGGATTCGGGCGGCTTCTTCTATTCCCATCGAGTGCACATGAGAGTATCGCTGAACGGGAACCCGTGTCACGCCGCAAGGGATATCCCATTTCCGAGCGAGCGCCTGAACAAATTGAGCATCTACTGCAGAGCTTGCCCGCAGCTGGTGGTCAATGTGTCCGATGATAAGGGAATAGGGTTGACCGCGGAGAAAATGGGATAGCACAACGGAATCAGGACCACCGGACACAGCCACGAGGATTCGAGAACCGACAGGAAGGCTTGAGCGAAGTAGAAGTTCAGCCTGATCTTGCCAAGCCAAGAGAGGCCTTTAAGTCGAGTGACTGCTGGAATGGCCAGGAAATACACTGGCACCGGGATTCAAATAGGCAACGGCATTGTTCACTGCAATGGCCGCTTCTCCGAAGCCGCAAGCGATAAGCTTTACTTTGCCAGGATAGGCAGCGACATCCCCGGCGGCATAAACCCCGGGCAAATTTGTTTCCATACGTGTGCTGACGGGGATATCATTGCCTTGAAGCGTGAGGCCCCAGTCTTTCAGCGGCCCTACGCTCGCTTCAAACCCTAAACACCCCAACACCGCGTCGGCATGAAGGGTCTCTTCGGCTTTAGACTGATTGTTCACAATCACAACTTCATCGACTTTATCGTTTCCGCGAATCTCTTTCACTTCATAGAAGAGTTTAAGTTTCGCCGCCGATTCTTTGAGCAAGCGCACACTTTCTTCATGAGCTCGAAACCCGTCGCGGCGATGCACGAGGGTCACGCTTTTGGCCCGCGGAAGAAGATTCAGTACCCAATCCACCGCAGAGTCCCCGCCGCCGACAATGACGACATCTTTCTGGTCGTAGCGGGAAATGTCAGGCACGAAATACGCCAACCCTTTGCCTTCAAATTTGTCGGAACCCAGCGCGGGAATGCGCTTGGGGTTGAATGCTCCAATGCCCAAGGTAATGAGAACCACGCGAGTCGAATGCGACCCTTTTTGCGTCAAAAGCTCAACGGTTTTGTCGGAATTTGTTTTAACCATGACGACTTTTTCGCCAAGGCTCACGGCTGGCTTGTATTGCAGCGCTTGCTCGACTAGATTTTTAACGAGATCCCTGCCGTAAATTTTCGGAAATCCGGCCACATCAAAAATCATTTTTTCGGGATAGAGTGCTGTGACCTGACCGCCCAGCTCCTCTAAGCTGTCGATGATTTTTACTCTCAAGGAACGGAAACCCGCATAGTAGGCGGCGTAAAGACCCGCGGGACCACCACCGATTATCGTCACATCAAAAAGATCAAGAGCCATCTTTGAATTCTACTAAATGGCGAGCCGAGGCATGCCAATCCCCGCGGACCCTTTTCGGGAGCCGCGGGGGCTGACAAGGAGGGGCGGGATTTTAGGAGGCGCTTTGCTTGCCGCGGCTGAAGCGAGCCTTTTGCTCAATAACGACTTGGTCAAACTTCTTCTGCTGGTCCGCATTCAGCATGGCGCGGATCTTGCCGTCTGTTTCTTCACGAAGCGCTTTGGATTTTTCCCGCTGCGCCGCGAGAAGCCCGCGAACCGCGTCACGCTGTTCGGGCGTTAAACCCACTTGGCGCTCCAGGGCGGAAACGAAACCGCCTACACCCCGGCCAGATTTAGACCCATGGGCTGAGAAATCCTGAGCCAAGCTCAGTGATGCCATCCCGGCGACCAGCATGACTGTCAAACAATTAATTTTCCAACGTTGGTGAATCATAGAAACCTCCTCGAGTTATGTCCCGCTCATGAGTCTTTAGCGGGTACATCTCTTAGAGGCGATTTACAGAATTTTATTCACTCTTTTTTTGGGAAGGCGAGAAAGCGAGGGAACTACGCCGAGGGGTGCTCTTTGCCGCCAGAGCCTTTGTCCTTCTTCAAATCCTTGAAGAAATCCTCGGGCTTCATATTCTTAAGATCTTCTTTAAACGACTTCACTTCGTCATCCGTGATAGGCTTAAGCAGCTCGGGACATTTCTCAAAGACTGCTTCCGACACATACATCGGGCACTTCGCTCGAACCGCCAAGGCTAGGGCATCGCTGGGACGCGCGTCGATCACCGTGGTCGATCCATTCGTTTTCAAATAAAGTTCGGCAAAATAGGTGTTATCGCGCAGATCGGTAATGATCACTTTCTCTAAATTAAGATGGGCGGTCTTAAAAATCGTGCTGATTAGGTCATGTGTCATGGGCCGCGGCGGCTCTTGACCGGTCAATTCAGCAGCGATCGCGCCACCCTCAAAGATCCCAATCCATATGGGGACAAGGCGCGGTCCACCAACCTCCTCCACCACCACAATACAGCGGTCCACAACCTGCGCCAGGGAGAAAATCTTCGCCTCTCTTAAATTTTGCTTCTCATTTTTGGCCATATTTGTTCCAAGCTCAGCTTACCTTGCGTTCTGTTAAAAATCAACTGCGAAATCGCGGCGTTTAAATACGTGGGGGTTGAGAGGCGGGCCGAATGTCACTCATTTCTGGAGCGTTAATTAGGGGATTGCTTACGTACAAAGGCCGAAAAAGAGCAAAACAACTCGTGTATCCATGCAAATAGGTCGTTCCGCCAACCGGCCCAATTTCACCGTTGCAAAAGAATCCGCTGACCGGAATTTGTCCCAATTTCTCTTGAAAAAGACGCGTGTCGTGGCTTGACCTGCCGTACAAATATTCCCCACGCCCCAGGCAGGAAAAGAGCAGCGCCCCCGATACCTGGTCTCGCGACGCGCGCTCGGCATACATGGAAAGCGTTTGCTGCAGATCTTCGGCGGACGTCTGCGAGTCACGGAGATGGAATTGCACGACTTGCCCCTGCCTTAAGAGAGCACCTACCGCGAGCAAGCCTTTTTCGGTATCCATTCCCACAATATTTCGGATCAGAAAGTCGCCATGGGTGAAGTGCGACTTAAGCGGATCCATCACCAACCCCAGAAAAAGCGCATGTTGCAAAAGATTTTGATCGCGAGCATCCAGCGTCATAAACAAATCACGCAAAATGGTGAGCGGCGGTTTTCCATCGAGCTCCATGAGGATATTACGATCGCTTTTCGTAACACGCATCGCTTTCCCAATTGGACGACAGCCTTGCGCGACGAGAACGTCCAGCGTGACGTTTCCGGTGAGAGCCACACCGACGGCACCGGAGCGATAGCAGACCGAATTCAAATAAAGAGCATTTTCGCCAGGCTGCGTGGCGCCAGAGGCAAGCCCCCCCACTTTAGAAGCTTTTGGAAATGCGTAGTCCATTCCCATGAGAAGATTCTCGATGCGGATGGAATAGGGATCGGCAAGGACAATAAATTG
>JAYWEN010000045.1:0-7015 GCA_043779245.1 Elusimicrobiota bacterium
CGGCTTGCGTACTCTTTTGTTGTTCGTACAAATCGGCCATCGCAAGATGGGTCGCGATTTGTTGAGAATCAAGTCCCGCGGACTCTTGCAGCATCTCCAGCGCCTTCTTTTGATTTCCGCGCTTGAGATACACGAGCGACATCTGAAAATAAATGTCGGCATCGCGCGCATTGAGCTCGAGATACCGTTGGTAATAGGACAGGGATTTATCGGGATCTAAGAGCGCGTAATAATTCCCCAGATTTTCCAAAGCTCGCAAGTTGGTGGGATCCAGTTTTAGCGCCTGGTCGTAAGCCTCCGCGGCTTTGGCCAGATTTCCCTGAGCGACGAGAACGTTCCCGAGAAAGATAAAAGAAGTGGGATCCGATGGCGCGAGATCCTTTACGCGCTCGGCGGCATGCAGCGCCTGATCGGGCTGGCCCATGCGCAGCCTGAGCTCGGCGATATCGCGATAGACTTGTAGCGCTTGCGGATCTTGCTTTACAACTTTTTCATACGCTTCCAGAGCCTTGACCATATTCCCGGAGCGCTCGTCGACCATGCCTTGAAGATAGTTGTAATACGAATCGCCTGCGGCGAAACCACGGCAGCTAAGAGCGAAGAGTGAAAAGCCTATAGCTAAAAACGCATTAGGTCGCGGAATTTTGTTTATCGGTCGTAACTCTTCGCTTTTCGCTCTTCGCTTTTCGCTGCCGTTCATAAAATCTTCTCCATCAGCACTGCGTCTTCAACAGGATTCTCATATAATTTTGCGCGCGTGCCTTTGATTCCAAATCCTAAAGACTGATACAGGGACTGAGCATGCTGGTTGCCTTGTCGGACTTCTAAAGTACAGCTCGAGCAGCCCTCGCTGCCGGCGCAATCCAAAATAAATTCCATCAAACGCTTCCCAATACCCCTGCACCTAAATTCTTTTTTCACCACGATGTTCGTGATTTGCGCTTCAGGGCCCGCTTTCCAATACCCGCCATAGGCAAGAACGCCAGGGGCATCATCCACGACCACAACAAAAAATCGCTTCATCTCGCTTTCGAGTTCTTTAGCAAATTGTGCGCGAGACCAATGTGAATCGCCATCACGTGCTTCAATCTCCGTAACTTCATCGAGTTGAGAGGAGTCGAGAGGCTCGATCTTCATGACAAACGCTCTTCGGCCGACGACTTCCTTATATATAAAGGCAAAACAGTTTTATAGGACTTCGTTCCAGCTTTTGCAAAGCGCGGTCGAGCCAAACCAAGCAAGACCTCCGCCTCAGGATAACATCCTTTAAGAGGCGAAATCCAAATCGACTCGCGCTTCGTTTTCGGCTTGATGATTTTAAGCCAATCCGCTGGGACGACCATCGTTTCCGGAAGAACGGTCCGCAGAGCACCAGAAGAGTCTCGCTGATACAACGCCGTAAAAATCTGTCCACGCAACGCATCGATCTGCGGAGCAAGCCACGGCGCCCTCTTTTTTTCACCGGCAGCCATGATCTCAAGCGAACTGACTCCAACAACAGGGACTTGCAGAAACTGCCCCAACGCGCGAGCGACGGCAAGACCTATTCGGATACCCGTAAAGCTACCAGGGCCCACAGACACAGCAACCCCGCTCAGAGACTGCACGGTCCATCGCGCTTTCTTCAAGAGTTTTTGAATCCCTTCAAAGAGACTGTCGGCATGTCGCCAATCCTGAGTTCCGCGATACGCACCAACGACCTTTCGCTCATCGCCGAGGGCAAGAGTCAATCGTGGGCTCGACGTCTCGATGGCGAGATATCTAGATGCGGGCACGGCTCTTAGACGGTTTGCTTAAACGTAGAACACGACGGTCTGGCGCCGGAATAGAAAAGCGGATTTTCCAACAGGTCTTAGGCAAGCGATCTTGAACGCGATCCGCCCATTCGATCAAGCAAAGCCCCTGGTTCAAATACTCTTCGAGAGGAAACGTCGCGAGTTCCGGTGGTGTTAATCGGTACATGTCCATATGATATATCGTCCCGCGCGGTGTCTCGTATTCATTGGCTAAAGCAAAGGTCGGGCTACTGGCCCCCCGCTTATACCCCCAGGCTTTAGCGATGCTTTGCACAAGCATCGTTTTTCCCGCACCAAGATCGCCCACGAGCGCGACGATATCCCCGGGCTTAAGCAGTTTCGCCAAGCGTCGTCCCCAGGCCTGCAGCTCCGCAGGGCTCTTAAGCGTTGAAGTGAGAGAAGCCATAACTTTTTAAAGGGATGTGTCCACCGGAGGTCACCGCCCAAGTTCCTTTTCCTTTTGGAAGAATTCGCCCCACGACTTTAGCCTGCGGCAGCTTTCGCTTGGCACGCGCCCATTGCGCGGCACTCGCCGTGAAAATAAGTTCGTAATCTTCGCCGCCGCGGAGCGCATAATCCCAAGCAGACCGCCGCCGCTTTTTTGCCCAGCGCTCAAGTGCTGAAGGAACAGGCAGATCTTCTAAATAAATTTCAGCACCCATGCCGGAGGCGTCAGAGAGAATCTTCACGGACGCCTCAAGACCATCGGAACAATCCATTAAACTCGTCGCTAAACGATCGCGGCCCAAAATCGCACCGGCTGCAAATCGTGGTTCGGGATGCAAAAACGCTTTAAGGAGCGGCGCCATCCACGCCTCGCGAGACGTCCCCGATTGCAGCACTTCGAGCCCAGCACCGGATTGCCCTAAGGGACCTGTCGTGACGATGAAATCACCCGATCGAGCCCCAATGCGCTGGATCAAATCCTGAGGACGAGCCTCCCCAAAGAGGGTGATGGATATAAACCATCCTTTTTGGGACCCGACGGTGTCTCCCCCCAAAAGTCCAGTTTTCCACCGCTGTGCACAACCTTTTAGGCCCCTATAGAACTTATCCACATAATTCACAGGGGTATCCCCGGGGAAAGCCGCTGTGACGAGCGCAGCGAGCGGTTTTACATCCCCCATCGCGGCTAAATCGCTTAAATTTACGGTCAGAATCTTCTCCCCGAGACAGTCCCAGGGAAACCATTTTCGGTCAAAATGGATGCCTTCCACCATCGCATCCGTCGTCGCAACCAGTACCTTTCCTGGGGTAATTCGCATAGCGCCCGCGTCATCCCCCGGGCCTATGCACAATTGTGAATTGAGGGAGGGAGGCCAGTAGAGTTTGGGAAGAAGGCGATTCAACCAACCAAACTCACCCAGACTAGAAAGTTTCTTAGAGGAAGACGATGGATGCATTATCGCGTCCCCATCTTCTTGAGCGCATACGGAATCTTCATAGCGAGTTCACTGGCGAGAAGTCCTCTATCACTCACAGCGGCAAGATCTCCGGCAAGGCCGTGAAGATACACACCTAGGCATGAAGCTTCAAAAGGTGCGAGCCCCTGAGCTAAGAGTCCAGAGATGACTCCCGTAAGAACATCACCCATGCCTCCGGCCGCCATAGCCGGATTCCCCGTTTGATTTAGTTGCACATGCCGCAAAGAAGCGATGATCGTGCGATGGCCTTTCAGAACACAGACTCCGGAGGTCGCCCTCGCCGTTTTCTGAGCAAGACCTTTACGATGAGAATGAATCACGAAACGTGAGACACCCAAAAGTCGCGACAGTTCACCTTCATGAGGAGTAAGAATCACGTGGGGCTTGCGAGACAATTGTTTTAAGGTCAGATTGTTCAGGCCGTCCGCATCCAAAACCGTTGGAAGTCCGAGCGCCAAAAGTTTCTGAATAAGCCGCTTCTGCGCATTTCCCACGCCGAGACCCGGGCCTATGGCCAAAGCATTAATCGAACGCTTTTTGATGTATGGGAAAATATCGGCAACGTCTAAGGTCATGGCTTCCGGCAAACGCACTCGCACAACACGACATACCTCTTCGACAGAAGCCACCGTCACAAGCCCTGCGCCAACGCGCAAAGCGCCTAACGCGGCGAGATACGCCGCCCCGGTCATGGATTGGCTTCCCGCGATGACGAGTACATGACCAAAATCGCCTTTATGCGAATCGACGCCTCGTCTGCGAATAGTCATCGCTTGCCTCGCTTCTCTAAAAAAAGTGAAGGTAATTCCTGCCAAGGAATGGCTTCAATAGCCGCGCCCAATTTCATGCGCCTCGGCGTCTGACAAACAATGTAACCTCGCTTCGCCTGCGGATACTCTTTTAGAAAAACCTCAAGATGCCGTGCATCTGAAACAGATGGAGACGCGGTCCATTTCACTTCGATAGGGATTAATGTGTCAGCCGAACTGACCACCCAGTCCACCTCGGGACCATCAGGATCTCGCCAAAAATGCAGCGACATTTTCGGCAAACGATTTCGGGACCACCGAATGATTTCCAGTCCAACCCATTGCTCAAAAAGCATTCCCATTTTCTCACGAGGGAGACGAGGACCTTCATGGGCCGCCAACCGGCGTACACCCAAATCAAAGAACAACATACGAGGAGAACGTGTCAGTTTTTTTCGAGTGGCGCTCTGAGTAAAGGGCTCAACTCGTTCAGCGATTAAACAATCGATCAAAATCTCGTAATAGTCCCCGATCGTCGTATGCGCGACCCCGATATCCTGAGACAGATGGCGTTGATTCACAACGAGACCAGACTCTGCGGCGGCCAATTCAAGAAACCTCGAAAAAGAGGCTAGATTTCTCACAATAGATTCGGCGCGGATCTCCTCTTCCAAGTACGTTGTCACGTAGGAAGAAAGATCAGTTTCCTGATGAGCAGCAGCGTTTTCCAACACAATTCCGGGAAGATCCCCATACAGTAACCTGGACTCCAACGTTCGGCTCGAATCCTCTTCTAGACTTAAGGGATCCAAACGAATAGAGACAACGCGTCCCGGAAGAAGGTTCACCTTCGGACCACGACGAAGCTTACGCGCGGAAGATCCAGTCAACACAAAAATCGCTTTGTGACGATCTATCAAATCCTGAACGACATTCAGAATCGGGGGCACTTTTTGAATTTCATCGAGTAGGACAACCGGTTGTCTCCCTCGACGTGGCTTCAACCCCTCAACCTCTGTTCGGAGCAGATTAGGATCGAGCTCGTAGCGCTGCCGGACGTCCGCTTGCACAAAACTTAAATAGAGATCCTTAGGAAGAGTTTGGATAAGTGTGGACTTCCCCGTCTGCCGTGGACCGAGAAGCAGAATGCTCTTGCCTCTCTGGAGAGCCTGTTCGATCAGCGGAAGGGCTTGACGCTTAATGTATCCCATAAGCTCCATTTTCGCCGAAATTGGAGCTTTCGTCAATCTCTATTGTTTATTGGAAGATCGCCATCGCCACGGCATAGTCACGGCCATGCGATAGAGAAATGGAAACACGTTTAGCAAGCTTTGAGAACTTGGCAGGAAAAACAACTTCGGGTTTTCCATCCGGCCGGTTACGCACTTGAATATCACGGTGGAGCAGTTGAAACTTTTTTGTCTGTCCGCCAAACGACCGGCGGACGATCTCTGACGAGATCGCTTTCCACACCGCTTCTTTAGCGGCAAACCGGACCGCAAAATGTTGCGCGCTATTCTTGCGGGCTCGGCAGTAAGCCACTTCAGAAGCGGTGAACACGCGCTTTAGGAACCGTGAATTTCTCACGGACTGGGCAATTCGGTCAATCTCGACGATATCGACGCCGATATCCATGGAGGGCGCCCTGATCGCTATTCCACCGTCACGGACTTCGCGAGGTTGCGCGGCTGATCGACGTCGCAACCGCGGAGCACCGCGATGTAATAGGCGAGGAGTTGCAGGGGAATGATAGTGATGATGGGCGCGAGCGCTTCGTGCACAGGCGGCACAGAGAGAAAGTAGTCGGCCTGCTTGGTGACTTCAGCGTCTTGTTCGTCCGACACGGCGATTACGATGCCGCCGCGCGCTTTAACTTCCTGCATGTTGGAAAGCATCTTGTCACGAACCGAGGACTCGGTCGCAATCGCCACAACTGGAAGATTTTCATCAATAAGCGCGATAGGGCCGTGCTTCATTTCACCAGCGGGATAGCCTTCCGCGTGGATGTAGGAGATTTCCTTTAGTTTGAGCGCGCCTTCGAGAGCGATCGGATAATTCAGATGGCGACCGAGGTAAAGGAAGTTTGTTTTACGGAAAAGGCTTTTGGCCACCTGTTCGACTTTGCCGGCCTGATCGAGCGCGCCACTAATAGCGAGCGGCAAATGGAAAAGTCCCTCAAGAAGTTTTCGCAGGAGATCTTTGGAAATCGTTCCTTTGCATTGGCCGATGTAGAGCGCCAATAAAAAGAGCGCGGTAAGTTGCCCTGTAAAAGCCTTTGTAGAAGCCACGCCGATTTCCGGTCCACAATGCGTCATCAACGAATAATTGGCTTCCCGAGTCGCCGTTGATCCGACCGCGTTGCATAGCGCCATGGTGGGCAGGCCCTTTGATTTAGAATCTTTCATGGCGGCCAAGGTGTCGGCGGTTTCGCCCGATTGGGTAATCGCGACAACAAGCGTTCCCGGCTCCTTGCTTGATCGACGATAGCGAAATTCGCTCGCAATTTCTACATCGCAAAGCGTGCCGGCGAGTTCTTCCAACCAAAAGCGCGCCACGAGCGCGGCATGGTGGGATGTGCCACATCCCACGAGGCAAATCTTAGGAAGCTTGCGCGCTACCTCCGCAGGCAATACGCTTTCGAGATCGACGTAGCCTTCTTCAATATTGATGCGGCTACGAAAGGTGTCTCGCACCGTCACAACTTGCTCATAAATCTCCTTAAGCATAAAATGCTTGTAGCCGCCCTTTTCTGCCATGACCGCGTCCCACACGATCGTTTGGGGGCTGCGCTGAACGGGACGCCCTTCGAGATCGGTAATTTTAACGTCTTTCTGTGTGAGCTCGGCCACGTCGCCGTCTTCGAGAAAAATAATACGGCGCGTATATTGCAGGATGGCCGGAACATCCGAGGCCAGAAACATCTCATCATCGCCTAACCCTAAAACCAGGGGCGAATCTTTTCTCGCCGCAATAAAATGGGAGCGATCTTTTGAGGTCATCACGCCGATCGCATACGAGCCCTGCACTTGCTTCAATACCGTCCTGA
>JAYWEN010000046.1:0-14809 GCA_043779245.1 Elusimicrobiota bacterium
TCCGTAAAAATGTCACGCCCACGTAAGGGGCCAGCTCTCGCCGGATCTCGTAACGTAAACGAAGGCCTAGTTCGATGTTATTGATCCCGCTGCCGACGGTGAACTTCTCTACTTTTTGAATGGCTGCATCCGTCTCAAAACGGGGCTGAAGGATCCAACGTTGGGTCACATATATATCGCGTGTCGTGGTAAACCGAGAGGAGACATCGCCGTCTTGACTGATAAAAAGCTGCGGCTCGATATCAAAACGATAGGGGGTCTGCCCGTTCATGGCTATTACGACATGGCCGCGCGTGACGCTGCTGCCTCTGAACGTCCGCGATTCACCGCGTCCGCCAAGTTCAATGTCGTAGTACCGCTGGACAAAACGACCGTAGAGCAGCTGATAGTCGACGACATAGTCGGATTTTACAGCGGTGTTTTTGTCGCCTTCGGTTTTAAACCAAACTCGGTTGTAATCGCCGCCGCTCCATCCCTGAATATCCCACCGCGCGACACCGCCGTCCTTTGTAGGACGAAACTCGAGCAAGTCCGCGAGAAGATAGTTATGCCGCATTCGGTCGGCGACGGGGCTTGGCCACACTTCAGTTGCCGCATGAACGTCCACTCGCAGCAAGCCAAGCACACCTACACCCATGAGGATTCGCCCCAGAGTCTTCATGGCTGGGCTCCCGCCGTGCCGCTGGAGACCTGAACGACTCGAAACATTCCCGTATCCATGTGTAAAAGTAAATGGCAATGGAAGGCCCAACGCCCCATCTCGTCAGGGGTGATCAGCACCGAGACACGCTCTGCAGGCTTGACGAGCACCGTGTGTTTTCGGGGCAGGTATTTGCCGGCGCCGTTTTCGAGAACCATCCACATGCCGTGCAGATGTAAGGTGTGTTCCATCATAGTGTCGTTGACGAAGGTCCAGCGCAGGCGCTCGCCGTAACGGAAATCGATCGGCTTTGCATCGGAGGCCTTTTTGCCATCAAATGACCACATGAAGCGTTCCATGTGCCCCGTGAGGTGCAGTTCGAGTTCGCGCGCAGGCGGACGTTGATCCGGGTAGGGCTCAAGACTTTTCAGGTCGGTATAGACCAACACGCGCCGATTGTCATTGCCAAGTCCTATGCCGGGTTCATTCAAACGACTACGCGTGATTTCCGGCACGACCTGATTTGCGATCCCGTGATCGTCAGGGCCGTGTTTGACCACTGGACCGAGAGAATCCTTAGAGTTCTCCATGGCAGGCGTCCCCATGTCTTGTCCCTGGCCCATGTCCATTTTGGCCCCGGGCATCCCCATATCCTGTTCTTGGGGGGCTGCCTTTTCCATGCCTGACATCTTCTTTTTTTCCATGTCCATTCCCATGTCTTTCATGGAGCGAACCAGCCGCGGACGCCGCGCTGGGACGGGCGCGCTCATTCCGGGACGCGGAGCTAGCGTGCCACGCGCGTACCCGCTGCGGTCGAGCGTCTCAGCAAAAATCGTGTAAGCGCGATCCTCCTTGGCTTCAACAATCACGTCATACGTCTCGGCTGGTCCCATGCGAAATTCATCCACTTCGACCGGTTGCACATTTTGGCCGTCAGCTTGCACGACCGTCATTTTCAAGCCGGGAATGCGTACATCGAAAAATGTCATGGCGCCTGCAGCGATGAAGCGCAACCGCACCCGTTCGCCGGGGCGAAATACTCCCGTCCAGTTGGCTGCCGGGGTTAGTCCGTTCATTAGATAGGTATATTCAGCGCCCGTCACGTCGGCCATATCGGTCGGGTCCATGCGCATGCGAGCCCATTGCATGTAATCCGTGACGGTTGGTCCAAGACCCCTTTTCTTGAGGTCAGAAAAGAAATCGCCCAGAGTAAGTCTTTGATAGTTGAAATATCCAGACTGTTTCTTGGCCTTGGCAATCATGCTTTCGGCGGACTTAAAGCTCCATTCCGAAAGGATCACTACGTGCTCTCGGTCATATTTAAATGGATCCGGCTTCAGAGGCTCGATAATCATCGGAGCGTAAACGCCCGCTTGTTCCTGGCCTCCCGAATGGCTATGGAGCCAATACGTGCCGCTTTGCTTGAGAGGAAATCGATAGACGAAAGTAGCTCCCGGCTTAATGCCCGCAAAGCTCACCCCCGGCACGCCGTCCATCTCCGGCGGCACGAGCACGCCATGCCAATGGATTGACGAATCTTCTTTTAAGCGATTGGTGACGCGCAGTGTTACATCATCACCCTCACGCAAACGGATCAACGGTCCGGGTACAGATCCGTTGATCGCGACGGCTTTCCCGAGGCGACCATCGACGTGAATAGGAAGCTCGTCGATTGTTAGATTAATCGACTTTCCGGTTAACTCTGAAGGGTTGCCACGGGCCGCGCTTGCGAAGGGCAGTAATAAAACGAAGGGTGCCAGAAGATAAAGTCCGAGAAAAGCCTCCGAAACCTTATCGCGATGTTTCACAGATACCACGAACAAGGTTGTCAAAGAATTTTTCCTTTTGGTCGGGCCGCATGAGTCGGCGCATCGCCACAAGATGGTCAATGACCAGTTTCTCCTGCTCCGTGTAAAGACGGCCGAGGTTCTGAACCGAGTGATCGATGGCTTTCTGATCTAAAGAGTCCGCTCTAATTAGTCGGCAGAGAGCCATGCGTTCTACTGCCACTTGGGCTTGGATAAGGGAACGTGAAAGTCTGAGCGTTTTCTCTAAAGGCTCGAGTTTTTTTTCTTGTTCTGCATCCCAGCCAATGCCATGAATCAAGTCGTGGGCTGTCGTCGTGCCTAAGGATTCTTCAGCGTGAGTCTGCGGCGGCGTGACGAAATGACGGAGTGTTAGGTATGTGGAGCATATGGCTACGCAGACAATTCCAAGCGCCAAAGCGCCATAAAGAATTGCCTTTTTAACGGACATGCCGATCTTCAGAAAAGAGTTGCGAAAAGGACCCCGCTGGGTAAGGTTCGGCGAACAGAACGTGCTCGTTTGACCTTCGTGGACTTTCATGACTGAATTTGGAATTGAATATCAGAATCCCGGAAGAAATGCCGAAAAGCCAAAGACTTAAACCACAGGCCGTGGGAATCAATGAAGGGACTAAAATTCTTTCCCACCAGGGGCTCGTCTGGCTTTCGTCCCTTATTCGTGCCCAAAACTGGGCTCGGAAAGCTGCTGAGGGACGTATAGATGGAAGCGATTCGAGACTCGCCCAGGTTTCGGACAAACGCCCAACTTCATCACGACACATTCGGCAGTAGGCCAAATGGGCTCGTACAACGGCGTCTTCTGCTGGAGGTACTTCTCCATCCAGATGAGCAGGTAATAACTTGATGATTTCTTCACACTGCATTGTCTTTAGCTCCCAAGCGGCGAGCAGTATCCAAATCTGCCCGCCGCCTCCACAGAAGGACTGATTCCTATTGAACTTCGCTCGCGCGCATGGTGTGGAACTCGGCGAACTCATCGGCTTGGGAAGCTAGTTTCATGGCCTGTTTAATGTACGCTTCGCAATGAATCCGTTCTTTCTTGATCCAGGGGTTTTCGGTCGGGGATTTCGGTAAGTTAGCGACTCCCATCTTATAGTCGGCGAGCATCTTGCGATGGAATTCTGCATCCTCACGATAGCCAGCAGCTTTCTTTTTGTAGGACTCGGCCATTTTCATGTGCTCATCTTTTGTTGTTGGCATGGTCGACATCCCAGCCATGGTTCCGTCTGATGCGGTGACGATTGGAAGACGCACAGTCGTCATGGCTCCGACCAAGAGAAGCGATAGAACACCCGTTGTTAAAACCTTATTTTTCATTTCTTAATCCTCCGTTTTTTATTTGTATTGCGATGAAGCATGCGAAAGTCCGCAATCCCCTATGGATATCTATACACCCAAGTCGTTCAAAACTTGCGGTGAGAAATTATTTATTTGAAAGGGCGGGGATTCGTGAGGCAGGCAGGCCGGGCTTTGCTGATTAAGATCGCTCTTACGCCGTTAGAAGGGTCAAAATACTGTTTTTCAGGGTGATCGGTGTCTTAATGGTTGGCGCAAACTGCGTTGACAATTCGCGTTTGAGTGACTGGCGCGCGCGAAAGAGTAAGGATTCAATGGCCGACACCGAGGTATTCATCACGTGAGAAATATCGTTGTAGGACATTCCTTCAAATCGGCAAAGTAAAAGGGCCAAACGTTGTTTGTCAGGCAACCCGTCAACGGCATGGCGCACGGTTTCAGATCGTTCATTTTGTTCCGACAAGTCGAGTGGCATCAAGATTGAATTGTCCGGAAGCATCTCCGCGAGGGATTTCTTTTCGCCGCAGATAGTGTTGGTTTCTAGTGCCATCTCTTGATGGCGCTTCGTATCCCGAAGGCAATTGGATATTAGACGGCTCGCAATGGCAAATACCCAAGGCCGAAATAGGCGTTCGGTGTCGTATCGATCTTTTCCTTTGTAAATGCGAACAAAAGTTTCCTGGATGACATCTTCGGCCCCTCCCCTCGAATGCAAAAACCGGTAGGCAAAGTTAATGAGGCGCGGCGTGTAGCGGTCAAAAAGAACGCCAAAAGCGCTTTCCTCGCCATTCTGAAATTCTTTCATCAACGCTTCGTCCGATGTGATATTCGGTTCCATCTGTACGAGTATGGTACTCAGGGGGATTGGGCCCTGCCTATCAGGACAGGGGCTATATTTTAGGTAGGTCAAACCACTACGACGAAAGCGGTAGTCGTAACGATTAAAGCGTTATCCGGCGGAGGCGCAGGGCGTTTACGATAACAGAGACCGAACTGAGGCTCATGGCTGCGCTGGCGAGCATCGGGCTGAGGAGAATTCCGAAGAAGGGGTAGAGAAGGCCCGCGGCGACTGGGACTCCCAGTGTGTTGTAGACAAAAGAGAAGACCAGATTTTGTCGAATATTTTTCATCGTCTGGCGGCTTAGCCGTATCGCTTTCACAATTCCTCGCAAGTCCCCTTTGATGAGAGTGATGCCCGCGCTTTCCATCGCCACGTCCGTTCCAGTCCCCATCGCAAGGTGATCCAGGGCTTCTCTTGGTAGCTCTTGCCCAAGTCGCAAAGGCTCATGGCGTGACAACTATGGCCAAGCGCGTTTCGCTTTCGCGAATGGGGATCCATCGCTTATTTGGGTAATTTTTGAGAAACTCCCGCTCGACAAATGAGCGACCGCCCTTTTTGCCATCACAGCTGTCCGGTTAGAATTCGATGTGAACGCGCTCTGCGAAAAGAAAAACTGGGCCTCGGTCTGCGTTATAGGCGGGATTTTTGACCCCCTGCACATCCGTGGTGAGCGTCCAGTAGCGCCAGAAATGGAATGCGTAGTAGGTTTCAAAAATCTGTTCCGGAGCATAATTCAAGGCGCCGTCGCCGATTATAAAGCCGAACCCACCGGCCGCTAAGTACTGCCGGTGATCCGGTGAAAGTCCGTTGATAGCTATCGCCAACCCGACACGATCTTTCGATCTCCCCCATCTTGATCCGGCTAGACTCAGTCCCCCCGAGACGGATCGGTCAATTTCCGTAAAGGCCCATGTTTCTGTCTTGCCGTTATTCCAGCCCGCGCGTGCAAAAATCCCTAAATCGGCGCTTAGTGCCTGTTCGAGATTCAGGCCAAAGCCGTATTTAGTTCGGTAATCGCGGGTCTGCGAAATATCCGGATTTCTAGCCGAAAGGCTGAGCGCCTCAGCGTACGACCCCGCATGAGATTGATTCCAATACGTTAATAGGCGCAACTTGCCAGGAAGATCCCCCCTCGCGTAACGCCATTCGGCTTCCAGCTGATCTGCTCGTGCCCTTCCGACCCGCGTCTCCATGGTGGCCTGATTGGGTTGTTTCGGTTCAAGAACGCTGGCCGCCCGAATCGCCCATTGGGGGCGATCGTATTCCCCGTAAATACCCCAGGTATAGCCTCGAGTGTCCGCCGCATAATCCCAAGCGCCATTGGTGAATAGAGCCCAGTTCATGAACTGGTTGCGGGCATCCCCGGAATAGGCATTGTGATCAAAAAAATCTACCAGGCTGAATTTGCCAAGCGCAAAGGTGAACCGCTTTATGGCGATATCACCCGCAAGCTGATTCTGAGTAGAGTCGAAGTGCTCGGATTCTCCAGAGAGTCCCCAGATTTGCTGAAAATAGAGTCTCGACATGGCCATTTTAAAGGACGGATCATCGACTCGATAGATTTCACCATTGGGATAACCCGCTAGACCCAGCGTACGGCTGACTCCTTGGCCAGCAAGAATTTCCGGATTGAAATAAACAGATCCGCCAGTCCATAACCGACGTCCGACGAATTCAGTGGTCGTAAAAGAGGTCCTTGCTTCTGAATCAGAAGATAAACTATTGGGCCCTGAGTAGAGCGAGTGAATTGCGGAGTGTCCTTGCGAAATGGTCGTCGCTTGAGTGTGAAGGGTCCAGGCCTCAGGATCCAGCCACGCCTTGTAGAAAGCCTCCGACACCTCGGCGCGAAGCGGGTGGGCCCCCCATAAATTGAGCGCAAGTGCGACGACAAAATGTCGTCGGGTTAACATCATAAATCCATTTCCACATCTTCGAGTCCTATCAGCACAAAGCGCCTGCTGGACTATTTTCCCAACTTTGTCATCATCCTCGGCAAGTAAGATTTTCATAGCCGTTTCTATAATACGAATTTCTAAGGTTTGTCAGAGGTGGGACGCCGCCCGACGAAGAGTGCAAGAAACGCAATAAATGCCGTTAGGCCCAAATTCACCGCTTGATCTGGCCGATTCCGAAGCTGATGATGAAGAAGCCGACTAAGAACGCAACGATTGTTGAGCCCGTAGGCAAATCAAATTGATATTTTTGTATTCATTTCGACCTCACAATTATTTCCAATTCATTATTTCGCTACGCCATAGACCCTTACATCATTTTGATTTCAGCTAAGCTTGTCGGCTCAAACGAGCAGGCGGCGATCTCGAGACGGACCGCGCCGGAGCTGAAGGAATGTCAGTAGAGGGGTGGAGAAAGACCGTGGGAAGAAAAAACGAGCCGTAGTGTCGGGCGGGAAATTTCAGGAAGGGCCGTCTCCTCAACACCTTGCGTCGGGATGGGAACCTGCGGAGGATTTAACAGTACAGGTGTTCGAAGACTTGCTTTGCAAATGGCGCAATTGGTTTGAACCTGCAGCGTACCATGATGGTGGAACGTCTCTACTGCAGAGAGAGATCAATGCGGCTAAGGCCAAGATCATTACAACCCGCGTCCAGATTTTCATAACTCGTACTAATCACTAAGTTTAATCTTACTTGTCAAATTATCCCTCGAAAGCCTCTTCGCCTTTCTCTTAGAAAAAAAGAGCGGGCCGCCAAAGGGGATGCGGCCCGCTCAAATTTCTTTCGACTATTACGACTTACTTTAGAACGTTACGAACCAATCGGCGCTGATCGTGTTCTGATTGCGCACGGCTGATCCATCACTCTTCACGAAGTAGGCTTGATTTGACCAGTCATGACGATATTCCGCGCGCACACCCATGTTCGAGGTCAACATGTGCTTTTGTGTCACGGTGAATTCTTTCACGGTCTGGTTGCTGTTCCCCGATCTAAATACGGGGGCCGCTGGCGCTGGCGCCAACGTCAGGAAACGCGCGCCATTGTTTTGGTCGCGCAACACTTCGAAGCGTAAGCTGGACGTGTCTTTCGATGTTTCCATCAAGGAACCCCAGAGACCAGCGCCAATCCAATGATTGGTTCCGGTGGGCGTGCCTGATTCTTGTCCCCAATTGCCTTGGACCGCGAAGCTCAACATGTCGGTGGCCGCGAGAGTTAACACGGTGTCCAACGAGAGACGCTGAGAGTGGCTCGGGTCAGCCAATTCTTTTCCGTAGTACCCTTGGAAGCTCCAACCAATTTTCTTGGTTGGGGTGGTGGACACTTGCCAGATGATCGTTTTGGCCGTGTTGTTATCTGGTTCTTGGTCCCAACCATTGACGACGCCGAGGGTCGCATTCACTTTATCGGAGAAAGCGAAGTTTGCTTTCAATCCCGTATTCGTGATGGGCTCTGCATTCGTAAACAAAATACCTTCTGAGAAGTTCGGATTAGCTACGCTATCGACGACTTCATAACCTTCCGCCGTCACGAATTTACCGCCAATGAATGTGAGCTTGGTTCCTGGAACCATGTACGTTAAATAACCTTCCTGCACAGTCAGATTGCTTCCGCCCGGTAAGAGCTTTGCATCTTGACCTGTCCGAAGGCGAACGGTGAAACCGTAGTGATCGCTGTCACTCACGGGTTTGGCAATCTGCAATAGGAACGTGTTGAAGCTGAAACCATTGGAATCCACGTCGAACTGACGACCTGTGTTATTCACTTTGACGCCAGCGGCTGTCTTGGGCTTGTTCAAGTTCCCGACATACGAGGTCTGCGCATAACCGCTTAAACCTATCGTGTCGTACCACTTCGCTGCAGGTGCATCAGCGAATGCCACGCCGGCCTGAGCCGAGATCGCCGCAATCGTTGTTACTATGATTTTCTTGCTTAACTTCATACTGGTGTGTCCTCCTTTTATTTTTAAAAGACGGCTTTCGCCCCTTTTTCCCCTGTCCGTACCCGAATGACGTCATCCACAGGAAGGATCGCGATTTTGCCATCGCCAAACTTCCCCTGGCGAGTCACTTCCAAAATCGTCCCAAGAACATACTCTGTTTCGATGTCCAGTGTAAAGACTTCAACTTTCATTTTGGGCATCAACACCCCTTCGCCCTTCCCTCTTTGCTTGCCAAAACCTTGCACCGGATAGACGCTGACGCCGCCGACCCCCGTTTTTGCCAGGGCTTCAACCAAGAGAGGAACATCCGTTTCGCGAAGATAACATTCAATTTTTTTCATAGTCCACCACGAATATAAAAAAAGACGACGGGTTAAACGTCAACCGGTCGCCTTCGTTGGAAATTGTGCTGACACGACTTCGTGTCGGTCAGACGATACCACATCGCCGCGAAACCGGTCAACCCCCTGAAATGAGGTAAAATAATCATATGAAAAATGATGCCTATTTTCTTGACGCGTTGAGACGGACACGCATCCTCACGTCGCCGAAACACGCCATCTCCACGTTTGGAACCACAACACTGCGTTACATCCTTCTGTCTTCGCTGCCTGATCGGCCCGATTACTGCCGAGTCCGAGCCGGTGACGTGACCGCGCAGCGTCCTAAAATCATGACGCCCGAGTTTTGGAAAAATAGATTTGAAGGCTTCGGGGATGACGCCAACGACTATCGCGAAGAGATAGAAAAAGTGTACGGCGAGTCGTTAAAAGGTCTCGAGTACACCTTTCGCAACGATTTAAAAACCACGTCACTCGAACATGCGACGCTCGCCGAGGTCGAGGACCGCTCTCGAAAAATCATCGAGGCCGAGGGGGCTACCCGCACGGCACTGCTTGAAGGTCCTGATGCTCAATGGTCACTCTCAATCATGAAATTTATTATCGATATGAGCTTGCGTTCGTTTCCCAGCAACGTGAAGGAACTTGACGAGCGTGGCTTATTCCAGCCGGAGAAGCTGCGAGAAAACCGCACCCGCCGGGAGATCGAAACGCTTTTCACGCATGCCAAAACTGACCGTTCTACCATTCCCAAGTTGGCCGAGATGCTACAGCAGACTGGCCTCTTTGCGGATTTCGAAGATCGATTCTTTTCGCTCGTTCGGAGTTAACGTTTTTGGGCTTGTTCGGATTCAGGATTGTCGTAGAGTCGAATGAGGTGTACCGCGCCCCAGGGTTGGAGAAGACGGCGGCTGGCGGCACGCACCGGTTCGGCGGTTTCAGACACTTCAAGCAGCGTCGAATTGAGTTGCTTTTGAGTTCCAACCACGGAGGCGATGGGTTGCGAGAGGGCGTCCTGCAGAGATCCGGGCGTTTGAAGGAGCAGCCAAAACGCCACGAGCGCAGCGAGACCGAGCACAAGAGCAACGATCATGGGCCGACGCATGGCGACATTCTAGCAAGGCAGCGATGAAAATCTATACCAAAACAGGCGACGACGGAACCACCGGGCTACTCGGGAATATACGCCTCGGAAAAGATGCCATTCGCATAGAGGCCTACGGCACGGTGGATGAGGCAAACGCGGCATTGGGACTTGTGCTCGCGTACTTACCGGCCGCCGCTCAAGCGGCTCAGCCCTGGCTCAACTCCATCCAAAGCGATCTTTTTATTTTAGGAACCATGCTCGCAGTATCGCCCTCCGATCCCAAAAAGCGTGCGGACCTTCCCCCCCAGCGCGTGCTAGCGTTGGAAGATCACATCGATCAGATGGAGTCCCAACTTAAACCCCTTACGAATTTTATTTTGCCGCAGGGAGCGCCTTGCGCCGCATTCGCCCATGTCGCCCGCGCGGTGAGCCGTCGGGCCGAGCGGCGGGTTGTTTCTCTGGCACATCAAGAGCGTGTCGACAAGATTGTGGTGACCTATTTAAATCGCCTTTCGGATTTTCTTTTTGTTCTCGCCCGGTGGATCAACACCCATGAGGGGGGATCAGAGACCACATGGACCTATTCCGAAGTCGATGGAGCCAAAACCAGCTCTATGGCGGCTCAGCCGGCGGATCGATTGAACTCCACACTAAAAAAGCTTGAAGTCGAAAAGGAAAACCGCAAGACGCTGTTCGAAAAAGCGAGCCACCAAATGCAACAGAAAAAAGAAATGGCTGACAAACTCTTCCGCCAAAATGTCGAGCAGATTAAGAAGGATGGCGGAAAAGTAGAAAAACCCTTTCGCGATATGGATTTAGATTAGAAGGTGAGGAGTTGGGGCGGCTTAGTGTTCTGAGAAAAAATAGCGAGAGTCTTTTTCGGCAGGGGATTCCAGGTATCCGAAAGCGTTTTTAATGGTTCCGAACTAACCATGGCACCGCCAGCGATCGAGCTCCAATACAGCGTGTAGTATTTCTCGCGCTCTTCCGGCGTTTCGCCCTCGTCAAAATGTTTCGTCCCCACGTCACAGTATGCCCACAAGGACTTCCCGTCGCTCAATAGGAAGTTGAGCGCAGAAAAACTGAGAGACTCGCGCGCATTTTTCAACATGGAAACAAGGGCTTGGGTCGTATCCGTCTCGGCATGAACCTGCTCCCACAGCCACAAAAAGAATCGTTCGCTATCCGTCGTTCCTTGAGGACTACTTGAAATAGGAGGGATGGTTTTGGCGGCATCAAAAATGGTCCCGTTATGTGCAAATGCCCAATCTTGATAAAGGAAAGGATGCGTATTCGAAATATCAATTTCGGAGCCGGAGGTCTTTCGGAAATGCGCCAACACGACTGGCGCACCGGATTTTACGGCGCGTTCCCCCGCCCGCTTGTAATCGTCTAAGGCTTCAGTAGCGGGCCGCGCCTGACGGCCAAAATAAACGGCTCTTCCGTTACTATAGCCCGCTACTCCCCAACCGTCTAAATGCCCGCCCGTCATTCCGGTTTTCACGCAGCCTTCACTGCATAATGGGTAAAAGGCCGCAAGACCTTCCTGAATAGGAAGTGGGGTGGCTCCGATCATGGCGAATAATCGACACATAGGCGATGGCACTGGATACCATAAATCCTTGATTCAGGCAACAATCGGGTGAATACTCAAGGATGCACCGCAAGCCCCTTACGATGGCAGTTCTCTCAGTATTGGCTCTACTTGTCACCCCCATGCCGGCGCAGGCTCGGTTTGAAGCGGCTTTGGTCAAAGATTATACGGGGCGACACCCAGATGACTATGTGACGCAATTCGAGCGCGTCAGACTCCTTGTTCGGCAAGCCCAAATGGAAGCGTCTTCTGGGCTAGGTCTGATTCAGTATCGCGAAGGATTTCAATATCCCTTTATGATTCGCTTCGAGGACGGGGCCCCGCCCGGGCTTGAAAGCGCATTAGCCTATGTGCGACTCATGCAAAATGCGCAAGGCTTTGCTCAGGAACTCGTGGTGAATATGGATGCCAATTCACGAGATTCGATGGAATTCGACAAGATCTTTTACCACGAGATGACGCATGCCGTTCTTAACGATGCGATTGGCGGAGAGGCCTCCATGCGCGTACCGCATTGGGTTCAAGAAGGACTGGCTCAATACATCTCTAACGAAGGAAACGACCGCGTCACCTATTCGGCCCACCAGTACAGACGGTCGCAAGTCCATGCCTTGCTCTTTGAGTTGGATGGCCCTGTCTATGGAGCCGCTTATCCTCAGTATTATTTGGCCATCGATTACCTGCATGAAAAACACACGGTCAATGCCGTGCAGGCGCTCGTGCGAAACCTCATTAAGGGAATGGCCATTCGGGACGCCGTCGAAGATTGTACCGGCCTCCCCTGGATGCGCTTCCAGAAAGAAGTTCGGGAGTACAGCCTCAAGATTTTCAGCGAAAAAGCACTCCCCGATTATTAGCCTTTCTCCGACGGACGCAATCTCCCTGTAACATTCGCTGGCTACACTTTTGTTATTGAAGGAACCTATAATGAACTCTATGAACACCCTCAAAGCTTTCTCGTTAGCCGTTGCCGTGCTCGGAACGACCGGTTGTGCCGGACTTGATCGGGTCGGAACGAAACTCGACATGTCGGTCCAACGCTTGGGCACAGCCAAACCCACCTACGAAGGCCAACTTCGCTCGGTGAAACGCGTCGGCGCCATGACGTCGCTGCAATTTACTGATGGAAAGATTATGGACGTTTCCAAAGCTCCCGCCGCTCTTTTATCGGGCGATGTGGTGCGGGTTTATAAGACTGACGATATCTATGTAGCGCATCTGTGGCGCAGCGCTGAAACCATGGCCAACGCCGAAGCGAATACGCTGGCTCCCCTGATTCCAACATCTAAATAGATTTTGTCCCTCCTTTGAAGAAGAGCCTTGCCACGAAAGTGACGAGGCTTTTTCTTTTTTAGATTACTGTTGGATTAATGGGTCCGAGGGGACCTGGACGTTTCTTAAGCTTTTCAACATCCTGGACGAGTAGGCGTATATCCGTTTCGTGGACATCGACTTTGCCTTCGAGTTTTTCAACTTTGCGTGCAATGGATTGATGCGCCAGAATCGCATGACGGAGCTTAACAAAAGCTCGCATGATGGCAATATTGACATCAATAGCTCTTTGACTCCGAAGCACACCTGAGAGCATTGCGACGCCTTGTTCCGTAAACGCATACGGCGCATATTTACGGTGTTCTCCTCGGCCGCTAGTCTTTAAGATCGCAATTTGCGATCTTAAAGACTCCATCTCGTTCATAGTCAATCTAAACATGAAATCCAAAGGAAAGCGTCTTAGATTTCTTCTGACTTGTTCATTTAACCGGAACGTTGGAACGCCATATAAGGGAGCCAGCTCAGCATCCAGCATCACTTGCTGTCCGCGTACGCGGTAGATGTGAGATTGAGTTCCTTCCAATATCTTTTCATTGGTCATATATGCCTCCTAATGCTTAGAGGCCAAATCTGGGATTTTATTCGCTTATCCAGCATTGCCGCTCTTTCAGGAGTTTTTGGTCTATAATTTTAAGATTCGCAGTTGCTTTTTGCAGGGCAGGCTGGCAAAAACGTCGGAGGTGTTGCTGATGAAACAGTTCTTGATCATTATGTTAGGAATAGGACTATTGCTCCTTTGATCCATTTCCATTGCAGAGCCCAAATGGCGAACCTACCACAGCGACCATTTTGGAATTGAACTAGACGTTCCTGACAACTGGTCTTTCAAAGAGGGTACAGGCAAATTAAGCGTGATCTTCTGTGAAAATGCAGGCCCATGCCCGATCGCCATCGGCAAACCTCATCCGCGGGAGAAAACATTAGATGAAATTCTTAAGACAAGATCATCCGATTACATGACGACAGAAACAAAGATCGGAAATTACAACTCATTACGAATTGCAAGCCTCAAAAAATCTGATTTGCCAGTACGGTATTACATTGATATTCCCCGAGGTCGCGTGGTCATGACTGTTTGGGAAACAGGAGAGTCACCCAATCCGCTTACCTCTAAAGTGATTCAAACCCTACGTTTTCTTAAATAATCTGCTACCGCACCCCTTCCGCTGCGCGTCGGGGCACCGGCAGCTCCATCAGTATAAATTGAAGAAGGCCGAGACAAGATCATTAGTTGTGTAGTAGGGGCGCACCGCAGTGCGCCCGAGCCATGAATTGTCCTCAGAATCCGCTGCCGCCCCGCCACACGACCGGCGGGACTGGCAGCTCCACCAGTGTAAATAGAAGAAGCCGGCCCCCTCATTATTTTGAGGAAGCCGGCTTTTCCTTTTTCAACACTGGTGGAGCTGCCGGGAATTGCACCCGGGTCCAAGATTAGCCTAACGGTGCCACTACAAGCTTAGCTCACGTATTTTTGTCTCGTTCTAATCACCAGCTGTGAGCGGCTCTGACTAGAACCAGCCTTGCTGCATTTCGAGCGCCTCCACGAAGGCGCGTGAAGTTACCCTATCCTGCATCATGACACTTGACCCTCTCATCACAGGCGAATAAGAGGCAAGCGCCCGAGCTCAAGAGCCCGGGGCCTCTCCGCGGTTTAGGCGGCGAGGGGCATAGCGAGCTTCATAGAAGGCATGAAGCTGCGCATCGCTGTTAGGCGGTTGCCAGTTGTGTTTTGGGCGACTATTAACGTGGATTCGTCCAACCACGGCTTGCGACAGTCCGTCCCGTCCAACCCTGTCGATCCTATTCAGCCCCAAATTATGGGCGTGGACACCTAGAGTATAACACCGAAGCGTTCTTTGAGTTCGTGTTCGATTCCGGCTTTCATGAGGGCAGTGAGTCGGAGAGTGCCCGAGGCGTTTTGCATGCGGCGGTAATCCTCAGGGTTTTGCTTCTGCATC
>JAYWEN010000047.1:0-6681 GCA_043779245.1 Elusimicrobiota bacterium
TTTTCGACAGACCGTGTAGCGATGTCGGCTTCGTCACCGATCTCGGGATCTTCCTGCTGGAATTCCTGCTCTTCTTTTTTGCGATTGACAATTTCCGAGAGCTCGTCCTGTTTGACGTTTAAGATGTCGCGAAATTTGTTGATCTCAGAAGCGGAGAGAGCCTTTTCCTCAGCCGCGCGCACCGGAGCCAATTCTACGGACTTGCGCGTGACAGACTTCAAAACGGGAATATTCTTTTTAATTTTCTTAGTCTTAAGAGGGTTTGGAACAGGCTTCGCCTTAATTTTTAATTTTGATTTCCCCTTCGCTTGAACGGGAGCTTTGGCTTTTTTGGCCGGAGCCTTTTTCGTCACTATTTTTTTCTTCAGGGCCTTCTTTGATTTCTTAACCATGATAAATCCTCCAGATTGAACAGATAAACTACACGATACTGCCGAGGAAGTCAATTTAATTTCCCTCGGAATAAAACTTCAAATCCTAGCGCGTCGCGACCACCTTAATGGTGCGCAATTCTTCTGTTTCCTGACCGCTGATACGAATGTCTTTGTCGGCCAAATCCTTCAGGAAATCAACAATCTCTTGCGTAATTCGTTCCCCAGGGATTAACACAGGGATTCCGGGTGGATAGGGCGTAAGCGTTTGCGCGCTGATATGCCCAACTGCTTTAGACAACGGCACGCGCTTGGCGCGCTGCTGTAGAAACACGTCGCGCGGCGTCATGGCCATTTCCGTCGAAAGAGACGGCAACTGCAAAACCCAGTTCTTTTCGTGTCCAGGCTCTTTCCGATCCAAATCTTCTAAGGCTGAGACCAAACGCTCCACGTCCTGACGCGTGGTTCCAATGCCCATGATAGCGATCAAATTGAACAAGTCAGCGCAGTCCACTTGAACTCCGTACTGTTTGGCCAAAATGTCTTCGACGTCATGTCCGGAGAGACCCAAGCGCGTCACATTGATGGTCAACTTGGTGACATCCAGATCGTAGCCTTTGGCCCGAATTTCGCCTTGCGTTAGACAATAGACGCGTTGAAGCCGATTAATCCGCTCGCGCGCTTGATCGGACAGCTTGATCAGTCGCGAAAAAATCTTTTCCCCGTGAAAGAAGGCTTGCCGGCGCGCGGCATCGAGCGACGCCATGATGATGTAGTTGGGACTGGTGGTCTGCAAAATCGAAAGGATCTTGCGCACCCGGGTGATGTCGACTCGGTCAGAGTTCACATGCAAAACGGAGCCTTGCGACAGAGCCGCTAAGATTTTGTGCGTCGACTGCACGCACATGTCAGCTCCCGCTTCCACGGCAGAGACCGGAAGGTCCTTGTGAAATTTAAGATGGGCGCCATGAGCTTCGTCCACAAGGAGCATTTTGCCGTGCGCATGGCATAACTCCGCAATCTTCTTTAAATCGGTTGTCACTCCGTGGTACGTGGGGCTCGTCACCACGACCGCCTTAGCTTCCGGAAATTGGTGCAGCGCCTGTTCGACTTGGGCGGCGTCCGAATCAAAAATAATGTCTAAATGTTGATCGACCTTAGGTTGAATCCAAATGGGCCAGACGCCTGACATGATCACGCCACTCAGCATCGATTTGTGCGCGTTGCGAGACATGATGACGGAGTCCCCCGGCTGGCAGGCGGACATGAGCATCGCCATATTGCCTGAGGACGAACCATTCACAAGAAATTGGGAATACTTCACGCCGTAAGCCTCGGCCATTAACGCCTGGGCTTTTTTAATCGGACCGACAGGGTCGTGGAGGGAGTCGACTTCGGGAAATACGGTGACATCGAGCTTATACACATTACGCCCCGTATAGCTGCGAAGGCGCTTATCAATTCCTTGGCCGTTTTTATGGCCGGGCGTATGGAAGGAGGTGACACCGCGTTTGGCGCGGGCGAGAAGGACATCCAACAAAGGCGTGCGTTCTTGATTTTTCAACGTGCCATCCTTATAGTTCTGGTTTCCGTAAGTATTTTGGAATCCTAAACAGCCCTTCGTGCGTTTGGCCATCGTAGAAACGTAACTGGCTACCGATAGTTCCCAGCGCCTTATCTACCTGCAAGGCACCCAGCGCTTGGGGATCTCTAGAACCGGCAATCAAAAAACTCCAGGGCTCATCAAATGACGGAACGAACGCATAGTAAGGTCGAACCCATCTGAAATATCGTCTCAGTTTCCGCCGAACTTCTGCTTGAAAAGCAACTTTTGCCACGTGACCTGAACCTGATTGGACAACGACCACTCCACCGGGTTTCAAGCGTTTGACCAGACGTTTATAAAACGCGGCGCTGTACAGCCTGCGGAGCGCGTCTCCCGTCCTTGGCGTCGGAAGATCGGACATGATGATATCGAACTGTTCATCGGTTTGTGCAATATATTTTAGAGCGTCAGCGATCACGAGCTGGGTCTTAGGATGATCGAACGCTCCCTGATGCCAGGACCGGAGATGATCTCGGCAAAATTGAACCACTTCGCCATCAATGTCAACCATTGTCACGCGCGTCACCAAGGGATATCGCACTATTTCGCGTAAGGTCGCACCTTCCCCACCGCCCAAAATTAAAATATCGCGAGCCTTAGGACGCAGAACCATCGCAGGATGGACGAGCGCTTCGTGGTAGATGAATTCGTCTTTTTGTGCGGATTGCAGTTCGCCATCTAAGATTAAACAGCGGCCGAATGAATAGGAATCCGCGAGGATCGCCTTCTGAAAACGAGTTTTCTTTTGGACGATGATTTTCTTTAATCGGTGACTGTGGCGATCAAACGGCGAGACGTTTTCGGTAAACCAAGGGCCGGCAGAGGCAGGCATAGCTTAAGAGGGCTTGTGTTTGAGCAAATGCGCCGGAAGGGGTAAGAGTCCGCGCTTCATTTCGATCGCCGTCATGTTTTTGGCTTTGAATTTTTTGGCGGCGTAATGATAGGCATTCCAGGGATTGATTTCTGTTCCGCAAGTGAAGATATCGAGCGAGGCGAAATTGTATTCGGGCCAGGTGTGGATGGCTAAATGAGACTCCGCGATGACAACGACACCTGAGATACCGTGTGGGTTGAACGTATGAAAGACCACGTCCACGATTCGAGCACGCGCATGTTTGGCCGCATCCACCATGATCGCTTCGACTTTATGAACATCGTTCAAAATCTTCGAGTCGCACTGATAAAGTTCAATTAAAAGATGGCGTCCGAGAGATCTCAAAGTAGAGAAAATTATAGTTCATTTATTCAGCCGACCGGTTTGAAATCCTGACGGATCTGCGACTACATTGTCATATCCGCTCCGTTTCACATGGAGGACCACGCGCTGCCAAAGGGTCGGCTCGGTGAGCCGGTTGATATCCTTCAGTGGAACTTCAATGCGCGCTTCGGTTCCGTAATGCCTGACTCGCACGACCCGGAATCCTTCGGAGCGAACGGCATCTTCTGCTTTTTCCACTTGCCGCAAAATCGTTTCCGTGACAGCCGTTCCATAGGGAATTCGCGATGACAAGCAAGGGCTGGCGGGTTTGTTCCACGTAGGCAACTGCATCCAGCGGCTGAGCACGCGAATATCAAGCTTAGAAAAATCCGCGTCATCCAATGGATGCACGATCTTCCATTGTTTGGCTGCCACCATGCCAGGTCTCACATCGGAGCGATCGGAGGCATTAAACCCGTCAACAAGTGCCATGTTATTTTCTAACGCGATGGGCGAGAGTTTCCCGAAGAGCTCGTCTTTGCAAAAAAAACAGCGATTGGAGGGGTTGGCTTGATAGGACGGATTACTGACTTCCTCGGTGTTTAGAAAACGGTGGTGCACGTCGAGCTGGGCGACGAGTCGCTCGGCATCACGTCGTTCACGTTCAGCCAATGAAGCGCTCACGGCTGTTACGGCCAACACCGATTCCTTTCCTAAGAGTTGCCGTGCCGTGGCTAGGAGAAACGTCGAATCACAGCCACCGGAGAAAGCGATGAGGATTCTTCGTCGGGTGCGAAGATCATCAGAAAGCGATTCATACTTGGCGCGCAAGCGTCGAGACATTAATTATCCCCACAACCGCAATTTAATTCCAATGTATGCCGTGCGGCCGGGAAGCGGAAAGCCTGCTTGCTCTTCATAGGACCGATCGGTGATGTCATTCATTCCCACGTAGACTTCCATCTGCCGCCACTCGTAGGCGACGCGCAGATCAAAAAGAATCGTCGATCCCATCGTCGAGGTGAGGGGATCGGCCACGTCGCTGAAACGGGAGGCGAGATAGCGAACTGTTGGAGATATGGACCATCGTTCTTTCGGGGTAATGGTCGCGAAAAAGTTGACGCTGTGTTTCGGACTAAAAGGCAGCGCGCTGTACCCTCCCGAGCCCGGCAGAATTCCGTGATTTTCCAAATAGGTGTAGTTCCAACCGTCTCGGAAATGGCGATTCAAGACATGATCAATTTGGATCTCGGCGCCTTGGCGCTTGGCTGTTCCAATATTCGCTGTAACGGGAACCAGAGCGTTCGTGGTTTGGATGAGGTCAGTGACTTTCGAAAGAAAATAAGTGGCGCGAAAGCTGTAGGAATCAGGATGTACTTCGAACCCCGCATCGTAGGTCCACCCATGTTCCGGCCGGAGCTGGGGCTGAGCATGCCATTCGTCGATTGTCGGCGGACGATAGGCACGCGCGGCGGAAGCGGAAAAGCGCAAGAGGTTGGTCGCGTCGACTATTCCTTCCACGCGCGGATTGGTGCTCTCACCAAATTGGCTGTTTCTTTCGAATCGCGCGCTGGGGATGAGCGTGATCGCATTCCAATGGATTGTTTCGATGACAAAGACTCCCCAACTCTGAACGGCTGCAGCGAAAGAGTTGGCCGAATTCGATCGATCGTTGTAATCCTCATGATCATGAAGGAAGCTCCCACCGACTGTGAGACCTAATGGCATCGTCCATTGCAGCTCGGCGCCTTTACTTTGCTCATGCCGATTAGAACTAAGTCCCTGCACGGGGATGGTGTCGCCACGGTCTTCAAAATCAAGCTCCCGTTCTTGACCAAACACGCGAATGGCCAAGAACATATCCTTGGGCAAATCAAGCAGATACGATCCGCGAAAATGGTGGGACTCCGTGGTTTCTCGCGCGTTGGGCGAGCTCGGCGGACGTTCGTCTTTTGAATTGAATCGGTTGAGTTCGAGCGGCGTCGTCGACGCGACGCACTGACCTTCTAATATATTGTTGCAGCGCATGCCGGGAAGCCCGGCATTGTCATGATAGGCGCCGCCGTCAAACAAAAGCTTTCCCCCTTCGCCCATGGAAAGACCCGCATTACCACCGATATTGAACTGGCTATTGTCAGCGTTGCCGCGAAAGCCATGTTCCGATTGCTGGTCTCCGTAAAAGAAAAAGTCAGCGGGGCCCACTCGTGTGGCTGCGTCGAGTTTGTACGTCTGACGTTTATAGGACGCGCCTTCATAGCCGACATGGCTAATCGGATATCCGGTATAGCTCGCACGTTTTGTAATGACATTTATCACACCGCCCAAGGCGTTGGGCCCGTAAAGGCTGGAGAGCCCCCCTCGGACGATCTCGATATGATCGATTTGCTGTGAAGGGATTTCAGACAGATCGGCCGCACCCAACGCAAACCCGCGCAGAGGCCGACCGTCTAAGAGAATGAGCGATTGCTTCGGCGACGCCCCACGAATACGCGCGTTCATCGGATAGCCCGAGGACCCTTGACTGAGCACTTGCACGCCCGCTTCGCGCGTGAGTGCTTCCCCTGCGTTCAAGGCGTCAAACGCTTGCGACTTCTCGGGATAAATAAAGTCTGAACTGGACGGGAGCTGGGCTGCCGGAACGCCAGTGCGTGTTCGTGTGATGAACGGATGGTCATCGGGAATTTTGGTCATCGGTCGACCGGGTGGTATGGAGATCGATTCCCCGGTGTTGGCCACTGTCGGGGGGGCAGTGGAAGGGGCGACCGAGGCGATGGTGGTAGAAATCTCAGGAGCAGAGATAACAGGAGCCGAACTTCCTTGTACCGAAGGCGTTTCTCCCCAGCTTTGAACTGATCCCGAAACCAAACAAAGGGCAGTAATAAGGAACGCGCGATTCATCCGAGCCTTAGTGTACTACGGAAGGTGCTGCGGCACGAAGCGAGCCAGAACAATACGAACACGTCTTATCCTTGAAAAAGAGTAAAATTCGGCATGTCGATTCCCATGACAGATCGTGAAAAAGAGGTGCTGCAAATCGCCGTTTCAATTGTGCAAAAGGAAATGAATCCTGCAAAGATCATTTTATTTGGGTCGCGCGCTGAGGGCCGCGGCACTCCTGAATCGGATTTCGATTTAGCCATAGACTGCGATCCTCCAAACTTCACTCGGAGGCGCGAAATTGCCGAAGCCTTGGATGAGGCCGTAGGCCTTTATGAAGTGGATCTCGTCTATTTACCAGCCGTCGAGCCAGATTTTCGAGAGCTGATCCAAAAAAAGGGGAAGGTTGTTTATGAGCGATAAGCTGACGTTGTCTCTTCGAAAGTTAAAGGAAGCCTCAGCTCGTCTTGAGGAAGCTATTGCCGCGCCGGAGTCTCCTTTGCAGGCGGACGCGGTGATCCAGCGTTTTGAGTTCACGTTTGAATTGCTATGGAGGCGCTGCGCATTTATCTCGAGTCCTTAGGAATCGAAACACGCTCACCCAAAGACACTCTCAAAGCGGCCTTTAA
>JAYWEN010000048.1:0-3621 GCA_043779245.1 Elusimicrobiota bacterium
CCAAAAGCCAGACCGATGCCGGTGACGTTGTTCAAGAGTCGATGGTTCGCGCGATGAAATACTTTTGAGGCTACCGCGGCGGTGATAGCCGGGCCTGGATCTTGGCCATCGTGAGGAATACCAGCTATAGCTGGCTACAGAGGCAGCGCAGCTCCATCGTCACTTTCGGCTTGGACGAAGACCTCGATTTTCACCGCGTCGATCACTCGACTCCAGAAACCTTAGCTTTAAGCAGAGAATTCTCTCAGCGAGTGCAGGCCGCTCTCTACAGCCTGCCCCTCGAGTTTCGCGAAGTGATTGTGCTCAGAGAGCTGGAAGGCTTAGCTTATAAGGAAATTTCGCAAGTCGTCGGCGTTCCGATTGGCACGGTGATGTCCCGCTTAGCGCGTGGCCGCGAGCGTCTCCAGGAAAGTCTTGCTTCATTGAGAAACCCGATATGACGTGCCACGAATTGAAACCGCTTTTGGATGGCTATTTCGACGGAGAACTAGACCTCGTCCGCCAGATCGAGTTGGAAAAGCATCTCGAGGGGTGCTCAGGTTGTTCGAGCGAGCTGCAAAGCCGACGAACACTCCGCAACACTATCCGGTCGGCCAACCTTTCCAAACAGGCTCCAAAGATGTTGCATCAATGGGCAATGACTCAGGAACAGCCCAAAGAAAAAGTAATCCCAAAATCATCGCCTTGGAATGCATTAAAAGGATGGTCTGGCGGTTTCGCCATCATAAGCCTGGCGATGATTTATTTGGGAAACGGACTCATTGTGCGGAGGACGGAAAAGAACCGGCTCGCCGAAGAGATAGTCTCTGCCCACGTGCGTTCGCTTATGGCCGCTCATTTGACCGATGTCTCCTCTTCCAATCAGCATACCGTAAAACCCTGGTTTAACGGAAAAATCGATTTTGCGCCTTCCGTCAAGAACTTGGCAGAATTTTCATTTCCCCTGGTGGGCGGTCGTATGGATTATGTGGGTGAGCGTCCCGTTGCGGCTTTGGTTTATCAACGTGGGCGGCATTACATTAATGTTTTCTTATGGCCGAAAGATAAAGAGCGCGATGAACCGAGTCATTCGCTCTATCAGCGCGGGTATAGTCTCGTCACCTGGACTTCAAGCGGACTTACCTATTGGGTGATCTCCGATCTCAATCGCCATGATCTTGAAGAGTTCTCGCGGCTTATGGAATCTTGACCGCCAAATGGCCCGACTATATTTTTTCCGTACTCCCTTCTGGGACGACGCATGGCCAGCCCACACACTACTTCAACCCATCCACAAATAGCGCTTTAGTCATTTCGTTCGGGCGTCATACGGAATTAACATGCACTTTACTTGTGCATTTCTCCTTTTGGATCAATGCTGTTTTCTAAGAGATAACACCATTCCACATAAGGAGACTTTATGATCGTTCAATTTTTACAGATGGTTGTGACGCTATCGCTGCTTCAATGCCTTCAAGGCCGCCGCGGCTAAATCCCTGCTTATATCACTCCTTAACCCGATTTAGTTGGGACGGAAAAGACATCGACAACCAACCTGTAGAATTCGGCCTCTACGTTGTCCAGATCCATCACGGCGACAAAGTGTGGCACAGTCCGGTGATGGTTAATCGTTGACCCAAACAAACAATACCTGGCACTATTTGTTTGAGCTCTTCGGTCGTGCGAGAGGTGCTGCTGAGCGAGTCTTCCAATTTGGGCCAAAGACCCTAGGCCTTATTTTTACGCCACCGTCACACACCTTTCACCGGACTGAGAGGCCAACTCCCTATGATTAAGTCAGATGAAAAACCTGCGCAAAGTCGTCGCCTTGTTGCTCTGCATCAGTCTTGTGCTGATGAACCGGTCATGGGCCAAGAGCCCAGTGTCTTTTCTCTTGATAGGGCATTCATCTGCCTTTGAATCGCAGGCGCTCAACCCGCGCAGCGTGGCACCAGGAGGATCGATCTGGGGCAAAGAAAGAGCAACACGTCCCTTTTGGCGTCCGTCTCGTCGGTTTTTCACAGAGTTCTCACTTCTAGGAGTTATAACAGCCGTCCTATCCCCTCTTGAGGTTATCGCACAAGAAATATCTTTCGTTCCAACGATAGAAGACGCACAAAGCTATCAAAACCTCATGGCCAGGCAAATTGCGATTTCACCCGAGCTCCAAAGCGCCTTCGCCGAAATCGAAACTGCCAAGATTCGCATGCGAGCGATGCTCAAGAACAACGTCACCATTGAAACAAGGCAGGGAGATACCAACCGTTCCCCTAGAATTCCTTTAGGATCGCTGCACCCGGGCATTCCGCTCATTGCCGACAGCGTAGCCTCAGCCAACGAGCAAGTCACAGGTCCTGTTCGCGATGTCGAATCCCTCGAAAGAACGCAAAGTTCCGTCTGGAGACATTGGATGGAAGTCTTCAACACACTGATCACGAAGGGCGGATATACCTTTAACTCAGATACCGCCAAGGAAGAAAGTCTCGCGCCTTTTCATCAAGCGACGGTGGACGTCGAAGAAGCCAAAACCAAGCCCTTTAGTATCGCGGAAGAGATTTGGATCCGGATGAATCAGGAATGGTTCGACATCTGCAAAATCGAGCTCGAAATCAGCCGGCTTGAAATGGAAAAACGTTTTGCCGAGAAGTCTCGCGCTGAACTTCAGAACCTCTACCATGGATTTGCTGTCACCGATCGAAAAGCGGCGGCGTCCGAACTTTTAACGTTCGACAGCCAAGTCAGCAACCTTCAAAAAGATCTAAAAAAGAATCAAGATGATCTCATCCAGAGAAGCGTGGCCTTTGCCAATGCGTATTTGGCGGATAAGTCATCCCCGCAACAGACGAGTCCCTCGCCCGAAGGATACCGGCCGCAACTGCCCCAAGTTCACCCGACGCTGACATCCATCAGGCTTTTATTATCGAATGCGCAGGAGTCGCCTGATCTCAAGAAAGTCAGAGATTTTAGAGAAGCCCTGAAAAAGAAATTAGGCTTAAACGACAGCGAACTTTCTCAAGATCCGTTTGACCGATCAACACGCGCTTTGCTTTTTGATCGCATCTGGAAAGTGGAACGTTGGGGCGAATCAATCCCGACCAAACCGGCGCCGACAGATCCCGCATTCCCTTTAAGCATTCAAGCCGCTCAAGAACAATCGGCTATTCCGGAAGAAGATCTTCGTACCAGTGCGCTGCAAGCCCCGGAGCAAGGCCCCCTCTTCATTAAACTGAAGCGCTCTCTTGAGCTCGTCAAACTCTACAAGCTTCGCCAGTTGTCTCAATGGTCGGTTCGCGTTTACATCAAGCTTGGGCTGGATCTTCCGTTCCAAGTCGCCATGGGACGTAAAAAATCAGTGGTCAATGAACAAAGCAATTTGCTCATCGAAGGTGAAAAGCAACTTCAAGAAGGCGTCGACAAACTGATCAAAGCGTCAAATGCGATCAACGAAGATAAAGTGGTTGATGCCCGGCAAAAGTTAATTTCAGCGCGCAACGCCTTGCGTGACGCCGCCGCCCAAAGCATGGAATGGATGAGCAAGATTCCGACGTATGTCGCCTATGACGTCGTCCCTCAAAATCAAAACATCGCCGACCAACCAAAAGTGGATCTACTATGGCAGGCGCCTACACTTGAATTCGAAAG
>JAYWEN010000049.1:0-11122 GCA_043779245.1 Elusimicrobiota bacterium
CCTGTGGCCGTGCGCAAATCAACGGTCGACGTCGGGGCCGCCACATAAAACGGAATGTCATGGTGTTCAGCCAGAACCGCAAGGCTATAAGTTCCGATCTTGTTGGCCGTATCGCCGTTGGCCGCAATACGATCCGCGCCCACGATCACGCCATGGATTTTTTCTGTCTTCATCAAATGAGCGGCCATGTTATCTGTCATAAGTTCAAATGGAATCTTTTCCTGTTGCAGTTCCCAAGCCGTCAGCCGAGCGCCCTGCAAATATGGCCGCGTCTCAGACGCAATCACTTTAGCGATTTTGCCTTGACGATGAGCAGTCCACAAAACACCGAACGCAGTTCCGAGTCCCGCTGTCGCGAGCGAGCCTGTATTGCAAATGGTCATGAACGTCGAACCCGGCTCAATAAGGGCCGAACCAAACTCGCCCATCGCCCGATTACCACGGCGGTCTTCTTCTTCAATCGCGATCGCCTCGCGTTCTAAATCCAAACTCACTTCGGAGACTTGCCGCATTCGTTCAAGCGCCCAGCGTAAATTCACGGCGGTGGGACGCGCTTTCAAAAGACCTTCGAATGCTTTCGGCAATTGCTTTTGCTTGGCGGCCAACACGACGCCATATGCCGCCACGCAGCCGATCGCCGGCGCGCCGCGCACAACCATATCCGTAATTCCTTTGGCGACATCCTGCCAGGTTCGGCATGTTTTCCACACAATCTTGTGCGGGAGAACTCGCTGATCCAATAAGCGAAGGAGGCCCTTCTTCCAGACGAAGGCCCGGGTTTTTGGAAATGTCGATTGAGTCATTTTTTTAAAACGTATAGTTAAGGAATATTATCCATCACGCGCTTCAGTTCGTCTTCAGAGCGGCCGACGATCTGAACGGTTTTCTCGCGGGCTCTCTCACCGCGCATAATATGTATCGACTTGGTGCCCACTTCAAAGAACTCTGCCAAGTATCCGATTAAGACATTATTGGCGCCTTCATTAGCTTCCGGCGTCACGACTTTTACGCGCACCACACTTCCGATACGACCGACCACTTCGTTTTCTTCTCCGTTAGGAATCACACGTATACGAATGATCATCGATTCGCTTTCCCCCTTCTAGTGCGATTGTCGAGACAACTCCTTGGATCGCTCCGCGGCGCGCTTGAGCGCTTTCAAAAAAACTCCGCTAAGCTTCGAAGCTTGCATCACCTTCAAAGCGGCTTCGGTGGTGCCACCGGGGGAGGTCACCCGCTGGCGAAGCGTATGCGCTTCTTCGTGAGATTGGGAAAGGAGCGCGCCGGCGCCTTTGATCGTCTGACGCACGAGCTGGTCTGCCACATGCGGGGCGAGACCCAGTTTAACCCCTGCTTCTTTCATCGCTTCAGCCACATAAAAAATGTAAGCCGGACCCGATCCCGAGACAGCGGTCACGGCATCCATCGCCGATTCTGCGACGGTGACAACCGAGCCGACCGTTTCCATAATGCCGCGAGCGACGCGTTCATGTGATTCTTTGGCGAAACGGCCTTTGGCAATAGCAGCCATTCCCATTCCGACAAGAGCGGGGGTGTTCGGCATCACCCGCAGCACAGGAACGCCTTTCGCTAGAAACTTTTCAATGAACAAGGTCGAGATTCCCGCCGCTATCGAGAGACTCAAATGCGATTGCCGGATCACAGGTCCCACTTCTTCGAGAACGCTCTTCATGTGCTGAGGCTTCACCGCAAGTAGCACGATGCCGGAATCTCGCACGGCCCACCGATTATCGGCGCTCGCGTGAACTTTGTAACGCAGCTGAAGTTGGGCGAGCTGATCGTGCCGGACGTCGCAAACCGTAATCTGGGAGGGCTTCCAATGGCCGGATCGGATTAAGCCCGAAACAAGCGCTTCCCCCATATTTCCGCCACCTACAAAAACAATTTTTTTAGTCATTCAATAGCTGAAAACTAGGCGAATTATAGCAACTTATTGACGGGGAATGATGCTCGAAGCGAAGCGCTAACGTTGCCCGAAGAGCGCCGTCCCTAAACGAATCATCGTAGAGCCTTCTTCGATGGCGACTTCGTAGTCGGAGCTCATTCCCATCGACAAAACCGGTGCACCGCACACCGTGGACCGAAAGCAGGGGAGAGACTCTTCAAAGAGTTTACGAAGGCGCCGAAAGTATGGGCGCGCCCTTTCGCCTTCAGCCGATGCGGGTGGAATTCCCATGAGACCTGCGATCACGAGATTTTGCAAGCCTTTGGCTTCTGCCAGAAATTCACCCAAAGTGTCTGGATCTAAACCGGATTTCGACTCTTCGGAAGAGATTTTTATTTCGATCAAACAGTTTTGCGTCTTGCCAGCTTCTTGAGCATGACGATCAATGTCCTTCGCCAAATTTAAACGATCCAATGATTGGATCACATCAAAAAAACTAACTGCTTTCTTGGCTTTATTGCTTTGCAATTGACCAATAAGATGAAAGGTAGGTTGCACGGTCCACGGTGCACGGTCCACGAGATATTTCTGCATCGCTTCCTGCACGCGGTTTTCCCCTACCTGATGGATACCGGCTTCGAGGAAGGGGATCACGCGCTCGAGCGGAACTGTTTTCGTGACAGCCAGAAGTGTGACGTCCGCAGCGGAACGGCCCGAACGCCGAGCAGCTTGGGCGATGGTTTCCTGGATTCGCATGAGACGATCAGAGGCGGAGTCCATAATCCCGACCATTATAACGCTTGTTCAGCGATGGGTTTTTTCAGAAAGCGGAATGCACCACGTATAACTGCCGGAGCAATGGAGACGGTCAGGAACCGTTTCTTCCGCGCAGCCTTCCTCGGGCTCGGGCACGTAGTAGCTTGTGCGCATGGCTTTGAGCGACGCGAGACAGCAGGGCGTATCGTGGCGACCCATGCACGCGTTACGCAAACGAATGTAGAGTTTCTCCTTCAATTGCTCGCTTGGGCCGAGCGGTTCGACGCGGGCTTTTTCAAGAAACTTCGTGCCCATGCAGCGCGACGTGTTTACGCTTCCCCATTCCCATTTTGCAAAAACCAAATAAGATTGCCCCTCTTCCAATGGAAGATCACATTCGTTTCCGGCGATTTGGTCGTAAATTTTCATATCTGGCTTCGGCACGCCCTTGAAAACTTCGTCGATCTCAAAAATTGTGCTGCGTTTACCTTTTTTAGAGCGCGTAGATTCACTCACACGACCCGTAAATGCGTACGTCGACTCTTCTAGGTATTCTTTAGGCAACATCACATCGCAGCCGCAAATGGACTTGAGAGTAGGATCGTTGGATGTGGATGAACTCGGTATGACGGCCGGCGGAGGACTGTTCGGGTTCGCGGGAAATGCGGCGCCGCCATGGGTTCGCCATTGTTCGCCGGCGTCGATAACGGTGTCTGCCACAGAGGGTACTGAGCAGGCTGCAATCAATAGGATGCCGGCAAGCCAGCGCACGTGCTATTCGAGGGAGAGCGAAATGACAAGAACCACAAGAAAAATAAAGACTGCACTTGTCCACCGCAGGGCCCGAACGAGTGATTTACGAGTTGTTTTCCCCGAGCGCACGTCTTGAATTTCAACGAAAGGCTCAAGTCCGCCGCGAAACCATCCGCGCAGCGTGACATCTCCTTTGAGAAGTTGTCGCGGGTTGGAAAGTCCAAAGAGCCGTGGAACCATATCCCAGGGACTCAGTCGATTCAAAGTGATCGTTCGTTCTTCTTGTTGGAATACCAGTTCTGATCCTGGTTTCTCTGAGGAGGCAATGAGCTGACCCTGAAGAATAACGGGGACTGGCTTAGGGCTTAGGACTGTCGACGCCTCAAGAAGATATTTTAATGCTTTTTCTTCAAAAGGTTTGAACGGGTATTGGCGCGAGAGCCGCACCATTTGACCAATCGACCAACCCATAATGCCCCACAATGTCGCGGGACCGACCTCGAAGCCGAAATCTCGGAACGAGCTTGAGAATGCCCCCGCTCCCATTAAAACCCACGGAGTCCATAAGGCCACATGATCTCGAGGCCCTTTCGGAGCTTTCACCGGTTTAGGCTTTACGGGCTTGTCCACTTTCACCGGTGCAAGAGAGTTTTTAACCTGTGCCAAAACAGGTTCCGCTTTCGGTGTGGGAGGTACGGAAGGTACCGGATTCACAGTTTGAACCAGAGGCGGAGTCGGAGTCGGAGTTGGAGCTGGTGTCGAAGCCACGGGAGTCGGTTTGATCACAACTTTTCTAGGAGCGGGTTTTAGTAGCTTGCTAAAAAATCCTTCACCTTTTGGTTTTGCTACTTTGAAAACCGGCGTTGGGATCGGCTTAGGAAGAGGAGGCTTTTTTACCTCGACCGGCTTCACATCCTTTGGAGCAGCGGGTTTCTGTACAGGAATAAATGTCGAGGATTTCTTAGGGGTCGGACTCCAAGCGGATTTAAATTTGGAAAAGAAACCCGGCCGATCGCTTGTCGGCCTAGGCGCAGGTTTTTTGATTATCGGAGGAGCAATAGTCTTTGCCAAAACGGGCTCAGGAAGCGCAGGCGGAACGGGGATCGGCATGGGCTGCGGTTCTAGCTTTGGGTCCGGCGTCGGCTCCGGTTTGAGTTCTGGGACATGGGGCTGCGGCACGGGCTCGGGACTAGGCGGCGGAACAGGTTCTCGAGCCTTTATGATGACCGGCTCGGCGATGGGTACAGGCTCCTGAACGGGTTCGGGCAGTGACATAGGCTCTTCTGGAAAAATAAAATCGGGCACATCGATTGAAGGCGCCTGAGTGGACTCGTTCGTGGGAGGCTTAGATTCCACCGCAGGGCGGCGAGGCTCAGGCGTGACCGTTTTCTCCGGCAGCACAGGTTCCACTTTTTGAATCTTTTTCGTGGGCTTGGCCGGCTTTGTCTCTTTGGCTTTGGCGTTGGGCAACGCGGGCGAACGACTAAGCTTATCAGCAGACCAATCCAAGAAGCGCGCGGTCGAGCGAAACACATTACCCACGACTGTATCCTGCGCAGGAGCGGCGGTAGCATTCTTTTGAGAAGCGCCAAGGGATCCAGACATTTTAGCCGTCACGATTTCGATTTGAGTCCGAAATGACTTTTCGATGACTTCTTCAAACGAGCGAAGCAGGGGAAGAGAGGTCCATAGCGCTTCGCACGTGGCGCAGAGGGTTACAATAATTCCTCGGCTGCGAACCCGGCCATCAGAAAGCTTCTGAAGGCACTTGGGACACCACTTATCGGTGGCGAGAAGAAGTGCTTTTGTCTCGTCCAACGCCGCGTGGCAAGATGTTCGATCTTGGCTCGCTGCGGCGATCAGTTCTTTACGAATGAAGAGGCCGGAACAATGCGGGCATTGTTCAAAATCACCGATCGGCGCGGAGATCGTCTCCAAAAACTGGTCTGGACAAATGGGACACTTCATGGTGGTCGCTGTAATGCTCATAAGGATGCGTAAAGCATATCAGCGAAACTGGCGAATTTAAAGTCCAAATCTTACTTCGCGGGCAAGGCAGGAGCAGCGGGTGTTTCGACAGGAACAAGGACTATTTCGATTCGGCGATTCTGCGCGCGGCCTTCGGGCGTCGCATTGCTGGCGAGAGGCCGGAATTCGCCGTAACCTGCCGCTATCAAATGATCCGGCGCGATCCGTGCTTTGTCTTCCAGATAACGCACAACGGCCGTGGCACGCGCCGTGGAAAGTTCCCAGTTTGACGGAAAGCGATCGCGCAAGGAGCCCGCGATGGGCACGTTGTCGGTATGACCTTCGACCCGAATGGATTTGCCCTGCACGTTCTTCAAAGCGGCTCCCACTTGCTGCAGAACTTTTTCCCCTTCAGGCTTTACGGTTGATTCGCCGGAGTTAAAGAGAATTTTATCCACCATATTGACCGAAAGGCGACCCGCCAGCTGCGTGATTTGGATCTGGCCGTTATTGATTTGCTCTTTCAAGCTGCCGACCAACTGATCGTAGGTGCCCTTGAGTCGATTAATCTCTTCTTCTTTGGCTTGCTCTGTCTCCCTTAGCTTTTGCGCGATCTCCTGGTTTTCTTTGGAGAGATCAGCGACGCGCTGATTGAGTTCGCCTTTTTTCGCATCCAGCGTGTTCAAAAGTTTCCCGTTCTCAGCTTTAAAGGCCGCGAGATTTTCTTCCGCAGCGAGTCTCCGCTGTTCCACCGTTAAAAGCTGATTCGCCAAGGAGGCTTTTTCAGACAAAAGCTCAGATTTCTGCGCCGATAGAAGCTCGGTGGAATGCACCTGCTGGAGATACTTTGTTTTACTCACGCATCCCGAGATGACAAAAGTGAAGACAACGCTTACGGCAAGCCAGTTTCGGTTGTTCATTACATCCCCCTTCAAAAAGATTCCACCTATTCTATGACAAATCACCCCCGACGCCCTTTTTGCCGCCTAAAACATCCCGGCAGATGATCGTTCACCATGCCTGCTGCCTGCATAAAGGCGTAGCAAATCGTGGGTCCGACAAAAGAAAAGCCGCGCTGTCTTAAGTCCCTGCTCATCGCCTCTGAGTCGGGAGACGTCACCGGAAGATCCCGATATTTCTGCGCCTCCGGATCCTTCTCGCGTGCTTTAACAAAACCCCACAGATAGCGGTCAAAGCTATCGAATTCTTTGCGCACTTTCAGATAGGCCTGAGCATTGGTAATGGCTGAACGTACTTTCGCCCGATTGCGAATAATTCCCGGGTCGTTTAAGAGACGCTTGATATCGCGCGGCCCATAGGCAGCCATACGCTTGGCGTTGAAACGATGGAAGGCTTTCCGATATCCCTCGCGACGGAGCAAAATGGTTTGCCACGATAACCCGGCCTGCGCGCCATCCAGAATTAGAAATTCGAAAAGTCTCTGATCATCATGCAGCGGAACGCCCCACTCTTCATCATGGTATTTCTGCATCAAAGTGTCGCCTTGCGATGACCGGTTTTCCGCCCAATCACAGCGAACAATGGCTTCGACTTTTTTCATGGTGCAAGACTATAAAAAAAGCCCTTGCAATGTCACACCATCGCCGTTACTCTTGCGGGACTCCAAAAATTAAGGAAAGGTAATTTATGAATTTATACGATCAATACTTGTCCCTCTTGCAGATGTTTTTCCATCGTGAATCGACCCGTTCCATCCAAGATGAGATTTTTGCCAATCGCGCGAAGCACGAAGACGAAACGAAGCGCGCCGCTTAAGAGAAACCTCTTACAGCTTTCGGGCAGGCTCAAGAATCTCTAAATTCTTCAAGGCCAAAGCATTCTGCGGATCAAGGCGGAGCGCCTCGCGCACATGGCGCAGCGCCTCATCGCGATGGCCGCTTTTCGCGAGTTCAACTGCGAGATTGTTGTGCGCCATGGCATAGCCCACCGCCCATGCCGGGTGGCTCGGATCCAATTCAGCCCAACGCTGATAATGCTCTAAGGCTTCATTCCAACGTTGTTCGGCCGATAAAAGTTCGGCGTAAATTTCCTGAATGTCCCCCTGCTCAGGATCAATCACCTCAGCATTTCCAATCTCTCGAAAGGCTTCGTCTCGGTGATGCATTCGGGACAACGCCTGAGCAAGTCCCGCATGAGCGATCCACGAGTGGGTGTTCAGGACAATCGCCTTTTGAAAGTGAATCACGGCCCGCTCCATGTCCCCTCTCTTAAGGAAGAGATATCCCAACCCATCCTGAGCGCGCACCATCCCGGGATTGATTGCTGCGGCGCGCGTCCATAAAATTTCCTCAGACCGCCATGTCCGCACCTGCTTGCGCGTAAGAAGAATAAGTCCCACAAAGAGTCCACCCAGGAGCACGGGTGCCGCGCGTCTTATCCAGCGCGTTTCTTTGGTGAGAATCGTCAGCAACTCTCCGCCAAAAAGTAATGCCAGCGGCACCGAGGGAAGATAGGAGTAGCGATCAGCGGCCATCTGAGCACCAAACTGCGCGATTCCTGCGACCGGCAAGAGCATCAGCCAGTAACAAATCCAGGACGCTAAGAGTCCTGGGTATTTCTTGCGCAAACCCGTCCCAAGAACGGTTATGAAAATTGCCATGGCAACCGATCCAATAAAAATTGGAGACCCCATTGGAAAGGGAATCGGCAGTTCATACATCGGCAAAAGATTCCAAGGACATATCGTTTTCCAAAGGTAAAAGATCGGTGAATAGCAGGCAAGCTCAAAGCGAGCCAACGGTGGAAGCACCGAGACCATCGCCGAAGCATGCGTCTGGCCCACGAGCCCTATCCCAGCAAACACAAAACTCATGACAATAAAAAGGTAATTTTCTTTAACGCTTTGGCGCCAGGGCTTCCCAAATAAAATTTGATCCATCATGATGAGAACGAACGGAAAGCTGACCGCCATGCCTTTCGAAAGAAGTGCGCAGAGAAAAAGACTTGCGACGAACCAAGACCGTCTTCGAACGCCCAAAGAGCTCCATAAAGCAGCGAGATAGAAAAATCCACATAGCACGTCTCGTCGCTCTGTTACCCAGGCCACCGATTCCACGCGCAGAGGATGAACAGCAAAGAATAAGGCGGCTGCACCTGCCGAAATCCAACTCGCCACCGGATGGTTATGCGAATCCTGAGGTTTAAACCTTCGAAGAAGTGCGAAACAAATAAGACACACGAGCCACGCGTTGAACAGATGCAGAACCATGTTTGTTACGTGATACCCCATAGGATTTAAACCCCAGATGTGATAGTCCAACGCAAGACTCATCCACGACAGCGGCTGGTAAGGTCCACCCAAGGTCGTTGTGAACATCCACTGGAGTGAGGTGTGATTGAGATGACGAATCGGCAGATTGGTGAGGACGTTGTAGTCGTCGTCCCATACAAATCCATTCTGGAGAGAAGGAAAAAAAGTAACCACCACGGCCGCGCCAACCACCGCTAAGGCGAGCGAGCGCATTTTCAATTTCACTTGCGATTCACCAAAATGACACCCGCGATCGCCACCGCTCCACCCACCACCGAAATCTCGGTCGGTACTTCGCCGAGCCACACCCAAGAGAGAAGGACCGTGCAGCCGGGAATGAAATAAAGAAGGCTTGCGGCGCGCGAAGCCGTCATCTTGGAGAGCACGTACGCCCACGTCACGTAGGCGATGACTCCAGGCCCCACACCCAAGTAAATCACTGCCCAGGTGGCTTGCGGATCGGCCTGGCGAATTGTGTTCAGCAAGCCTCCGGCAAACGGTAAAAGAAAAAGCGTGCCGGCCCAGAATTCGTAAGCAACAAATTCAAGCGGACGATAACGCTCCAGCAATGGCTTTTGAAGAATAAAACCAGTACTGTGGGCTAGCGCCGCCAGAACTATCAAACATGTCCCCCAAACGGTTTGTCGAATCCCATGTTGCCCAAGTGCGATCAAAACGATGCCAGAAAATCCCACGAGGATTCCTGCCCATTGGCGCGGGCGTAAACGCTCGTTAAGCCACAGGTGTGCCATGAACGCTGTCCAAATCGGCGCCGAATTGATGAGCATGCTCGCCACGCCTGCCGACACGGTCCCTTCTCCAATGTTCAGGAGCAATTGATAAACCGTAATCGCTAAAAATCCCGTCAGCAAAATCTTAATTAAATCGCGCCGCTCTGGAATTCGGACTTTTCCGGCAATCGCTAAGATCAAAAAAAGAGCAGAGGCCGTGAGGTATCGGAACAAGACAAGGTGTGCAGGAGAATAGCCATGCAGGCCCACCCGGATACTTGGGAAGGCCGAGGCCCAGAGAACGACCGTCAGAACAGCGGCGAGACGGACTATCGTTTGCCGGTTAATTTGGTTAGGTGAACAACAGCCAAATATCGCATTTCAGTTAACATGTCCCCTTCCTAGTCGGGGGCTCAAACGATGAGCGCCCCCAGTTCGTTTTTTATTCCGCCCTATTTTAGCCCACTTTCCAGCGTCGACTACAAAAAAGTTGCGGTAGGTCTCAATAGGCGAGTAACGAAAGGTCTCGAAGTAGACGGGGCTACCGGGGGTCTTGTTAAGTAGACAGATACCATGGAAACCACTAAGAAACTATGCCAAGCCAAGAAGTCGGATGCGTCGGATTGCCGGACCACCGCCTTACCTTCATCCAAATTCTGTTTTTTCCATGACCCTGCCCAAACCGAGAAGCTCCGCGCCGCTCGGTCTTTCGGTGGGAGTCAAAACCGCATGAGGTCACTGCCCGCTGAAACGCCGGATGTGAAAATCGAAAATTGCCGGGACGTTGTTGAGCTGGTGTCGGACACAATCAACCAAATCCGCAAAGGGCAGCTAGACCCACGCATCGGTAACGCTTTGGGGTATTTGTCTGCTGTTCTTATAAAGGCAGCCGAGCAAGGAGATATGGAAAGACGTATCGACGACTTAGAGGCTTTGGTCAAAGGACGCAAACATACAATGGATTGCGGCCTGGACTTCGGGAGCACAAATGGCAACACCTGACAAGGAAAACCGCCTTCATCAGATCGAGTCCCAGTTGACACCGAAAGAATGGGCGATTCGGTACGCGCTTGATATCCGAAAATACCCTAACAATCAAGAATATTCGATGGCTGAAGCCAAAGCGACGAACGGCGAAGGAACAATATTTGCAAAGGCTTACAATTCACTAAGTAAGCAAGTCGAAGAACGTTATCCTGGGGGTAAGCCGGAAGCCATTGAAGCCCGGTATCGGCTAGGCCGGAGACTTTGCTCTGAATGCGAGGCGCTTTTCATGGCAATCATTCAGATCAATGAGCGCATAGCCAACGATGTGGACAAATTCATATTGAGAGGAAGATCTCAGTTTTTCTCGCTAAGGTACGTCTTAGACTCGCTTGAAGAGCCTCACCCGCTGTTCACAGTGGAGGAATGGGTCAACGAGACAACGTCCTTATCGGCAGACATTTTCGCTTATCAATCCGCCGTTAAAGACATACAGGATAAATACTTCGACACTTTTCCGATCTTGGCCATCGACACTGAAGCGAATATGCAAAATGCGGAAGAAATCGCTCGTCTGCTTATTGTGCAGCATCAGAACTACGCCACATTGCGTGGCAGCCCGAAGGGCTCAAAAGAAATCAATATCGAAGAGATAAAAAGCCGCGCAACGCAGGAGCAAGCTCCGCCGCTGGCATGCGAATGGATGAAAATCCCGAAGGCGGAAGCGTTATTGGGAAGAGTGAGTCACTGTGG
>JAYWEN010000050.1:0-1584 GCA_043779245.1 Elusimicrobiota bacterium
CGCGGTCATCGTAGGGAATGCAAGAGAAGGCTCGACCCTCGAAATTGATCCCAAAGAGTTTAATAAGGGCAAACGACTCCTCGGCAGCTGGGGGGGAGATAATATTCCAGATCGGGATTTTCCCCGCTACCTTGACTTGATAAAGCGCGGAGAATTACGCCTCGACGTCTTGACGACGAAGACCTATTCCCTCGCCCAGGTTAATGAAGCACTGACCGATCTCGAAAAGGGACTCATCGTTCGGCCACTGATTGATATGCATGCAGCATGACGTCCTTATCGATTGGCATCGACTTCGATAACACCATCGTTTGCTTTGACGACCTCTTTTACAAAGCCGCTCTTAACAAAGGACTCATTCCACCTACGGTTTCAAACGTCAAAGACCATGTCCGTGATTATTTGCGCAAGCTCGGGAAAGAAGACGCCTGGACAGAGCTTCAAGGAACTGTTTACGGTCATCTCATTAAAGAGGCTTCGGTTTTTCCCGGAGTGAGCGACTTTATCCTTCTATGTAAAAGAAATGATGTTCCCGTTTCGATCATCAGCCATAAAACGGCCAGACCTTTTCTAGGCCACCCTTACGATCTTCACGCCGCCGCCCTCTCTTGGCTTGAACAAAACGAATTCTTTTCGACATTAGGACTTCCGAAGTCTCGAGTCTTTTTAGAATTGACAAAGAACGCTAAGATGGAACGCATCGCCAAAGAAGGCTGCACGTACTTTATTGACGATTTACCAGAATTCCTTTTGGACCCCGCATTTCCAATCGGCGTTCAACGGATCTTGTTTGATCCCCAGAATAAGCATCCGACGCCAGACACTCTGAGTCATCGCCATTCCTGGAAAGAGATTTCTCAAACTCTATTGAACGCATGAGCGCAAAATCAGAACAGCACGCTGCAAAATCCCTTCTCGTACATTTGGGATGGAGCGGACCATTTAAGACGGCCACTCTCAAGGGTGGGTCAAACAACCGCGTGTTTCATGTGCAATGGAAGCATGGCGAAGCCTTTATGAAAATGTATTTCCATCATCCGAAGGACACTCGAAACCGGCTGTCCTCGGAAGCCGCTTTTACACGCTTTGCATGGGACCAAGGGATCCGAGTCATTCCCAAACCCCTTGCGGTGGATGCGCGCCATCACGCCGCTCTCTTCCAATTTGTTCATGGCACGGGCCCAAGGCCTTGCCAAGTCGATCTTGATGCCGTTAAACAAGCGATGGATTTTTTTGCTGATCTCAACAAAAACCGAAACGGGACTCACGCCAAACAGTTACCTGATGCATCCGAAGCCTGTTTTTCTCTGAGCGAACATCTGGCTCGCGTAGAACGACGCGTGCAGGCCTTACGAGGCATAACCGGAACGGGCATCATTGAGCAAGAAGCCAAGACCTTTGTGAAGGACCTCCTAATCCCGGCCTGGACACGCGTGAAAGCGGATGCTCATGCGGTTGCCAATACGCTCAAAATATCTTTGCATCAGACGATTAATGTGCAGGATCGCTGCATATCGCCTTCTGACTTTGGTTTTCACAATACGCTTTGGGTCGACGGACAACGCATACGATTTATTGATTTTG
>JAYWEN010000051.1:0-4446 GCA_043779245.1 Elusimicrobiota bacterium
CACGCTGGTCGGCGCCACGACGCGGGCAGGCCTCCTCACGAGTCCCTTGCGTGACCGCTTTGGCATTACGGCGCATCTCGAATTTTATTCGGATGACGAGCTGATGCAGATTTTGGCGCGCTCGAGTCAGATCTTAAAAGTTCCGACGGAGGTGACCGGCTTAAAAGAAATCGCCCGGCGCAGTCGCGGAACCCCTCGCATCGCCAATCGACTTCTTCGCCGCTTGCGGGATTACGCCGAGACCTCCTCGGGGAAGAAACTCACATCGGAAGTGGCGACTCTCGGTCTGAAAGAGCTCGATGTGGATGATCGGGGCTTGGACACGATGGACCGGCGCCTGCTCACTGTTTTGATTGAAAAGTTTTCCGGCGGCCCTGTGGGGGTCGACACACTCGCTGTGTCGCTTTCCGAGGACGTCGACACCATGACTGACGTCTACGAACCCTTCCTCATCCAATGTGGTCTCTTGGCCCGCACAGCACGCGGCCGCGTGGCCACCGAGCATGCCTACAAACACCTCGGAAAAGCTGTTCCCCAAGCTCCACAAGAAAACCTCTTTTAAGAATGCGCCGTTTATTTTTAGGCATTGCCGGTGGGCTGTCATTGGGTGTCTTGACGGGATGCGTCTCTGGTCTTTTGGCTGAATCTGGCGGCGGTCCGGCTCCTGTACTTCCGATCACCTCCGACACCATTCGCGTTCGCGTCGTCTATACAAAGGCGGCTGTCACGCTCAGCGGAACTGGCACTTACACCTATCAACTGAAGAAAGGCGGAAAGGTTTACACCACCTCTGGCGGAGTGAAAGTTCGATCGAGCCGCAACACAATCATTGTGGGGCAGAGGGGCTTCAAAGGCGAGGTCGTGGCGATTCCGGTGGATACCACCGAGATGCTCAAAATAAACGGAAGGCGATACCGTGGATTTTTGGTTTTTCATCCGATCGGCGGGAGTAAGTTTGATGTCGTCGAATATGTACCGATGAATGAGTATTTGTACGGTGTGTTGCCGCGCGAAGTAGAACCCAGCTGGCCGATGGACGCGCTCAAGGCGCAGGCCGTCGTGTCTCGAACGTATGCCCAATCCAATGTTCTAAGGGCTAAGTATGAACGCTACGACGTCTCAAGTGGCGTGATGGATCAAGTATACGGCGGCAGCGACGTCGAGGCGCCTGAGTCCAATTACGCGGTCGATCAAACGCGCGGCGAGATCCTTGTCGATCAAACCGGTAAACCGGTCCAAGCGTTTTTTCATTCCTCCTGCGGCGGCATGACCGAACGTCCGCAGAATGTGTGGAAGTCCGCAAACGCCGAAGATGTTTTCGGGACCGTTCCTGATTCGTTCTGCGAAGGTGATCCACATTACCATTGGCGGCTCACAATTTCCTACGCGAGCATTCGCGCCAAGCTTAGGCGCGCAGGGGTCTCTGTCAAAGAGATCAAGAAGATATCGATTAACAAGAAGACGGAGTCTGGCCGTGCCGCGAGTTTTTCCGTCACGACCGCTGGGGGTACGATCGAAGTCCCAGGAAATAAATTTCGTTTGGCGCTGGGTCCCGAGGCGCTGCGAAGTACGCTCGTGACGTCCCTTACGGCCGGGAAAAAAACCGTCGTTTTTGAAGGGCGGGGATGGGGTCACGGCGCGGGACTTTGCCAATGGGGCGCTTGCGGTCGCGCCAAAGCCGGACAGACCTATAAAGAGATCATTCAAACCTACTACCCCAAGGCCGCTCTCTCTAAAATATGAAATTGTCCGAATTTCATTACGACCTTCCAGAGTCGGCCATCGCGCAGGAGCCCATCTCGCCGCGCGATCATTCGAAGTTGCTCGTCTTGGATCGTAAAAGCCGATCGCTCACGCATACTCGCTTTGACGCCATCGTCGACTTTCTCAGGCCCAATGACGTGCTCGTCCTAAATGCCACCAAGGTTTTCCCAGCGCGCCTGCGCGGCCACAAAACCACGGGCGGCAAGATCGAGGTGCTCCTGCTCGAACCCCTCGAAATTCCTAATTCTGGTGCGTCTTTCGAACAGTTCGAAAGAAGCTCCACGTTGCGTCTTTCGAACAGTTCGAATGGAGTAACGTGGAGGAGTTTGGTGCGGGGCACAACAAAACCCGTCGATCTTGTCTTTCCGGAAGGGCTCAAAGCCCGCATGACGGAGCGCCTGGCGGAGGGTGAGTGGAAACTCGAGTTTTCGAGTAATCATATCCGCGAGTACCTCGATCGCCATGGCGAGATGCCGCTTCCTCCCTATATCAAGCGACCGGCGCCACGCTCAGACGATTTGAAGCGTTATCAAACGGTTTTTGCTGAAACCGAAGGGGCGGTCGCCGCGCCCACGGCCGGATTTCATTTCACGGAAGATCTTTTGGCACAAGTGAAAGCGAAAGGCGTCACGGTTGAACATGTCGTTTTACATGTTGGGTGGGGGACCTTCAGGCCTGTGCGCACGGAGACGATTGAAGACCATTCCATGCTGGCCGAAGCCTACAATCTGAGTGAAGCCACCGCCAACACATTAACGGATGCAAGACGTAAGGGCCGCAGAATCATAGCCGTCGGAACAACCGCAGTTCGGACTCTCGAAACAACCAGCGATGGCCACGGCGGCTACCGGGCGGGGCGCGGCAAAGCCGATCTATTCATTTATCCGGGATATCAATTCAAAGGGGTGGATGCCCTCATCACCAATTTTCACTTGCCCGATTCCACGCCGCTTTTGCTGGCCTGCGCCTTTTATGGCGGCACGGTCGACAATCCGTTTTCGCTGAGGCGCGCCTACGCAGACGCGATCCAGAACCACTACCGTTTTTACTCCTATGGTGACGCGATGTTCATTCAATGACCACCGCGACGAAGCATTTCGAAATTTTGAAACGCTGTGCCGACACCAAGGCTCGGCTCGGTCGGCTGAAAACGCCGCATGGCTTTATCGACACGCCGGTCTTCGCTCCCGTCGGAACGCAAGGGTCGGTGAAAACGCTTTTGTCTCAGGATCTGGAGAAACTCGACACGCAGCTCATCCTCGGAAACACCTACCATCTTTATCTGAGGCCCGGTGTCGAGATCATTCAGAAAGCGGGCGGACTTCACAAGTTCATGAGCTGGAACGGCTCCATTCTGACCGACTCCGGCGGCTACCAAGTCTTTAGCATGGAACAGCTGCGAAAGATTAGCGAAGAAGGCGTTGAGTTCCGCTCGCATATCGACGGATCGTCACATTTCTTGAGCCCTGAGAAAGCAACCCAGATTCAAATCGCTTTAGGATCCGACATCATCATGTGCTTTGATGAGTGCCCGCCGTTTCCTTGCGATGAAGCCCATGCTAAGAAAGCACTCGACACCACCTACCGCTGGGCCAAGCGATGTAAGGCGGCCTTCGACGCAGTTCCTTCTCCCCTTGTGGGAGAAGGTGGCCGCAGGCCGGATGAGGGGCCCCCTCACCCGCGCTACGCGCACCCTCTCCCACAAGGGGAGAGGGAAGGTCAACTGCTCTACGCCATCACACAAGGCGCCATCTACCCGGCGCTGCGGAAAGAAAGCACGGAGCAGTTGGTCGACCTCGATTTCCCCGGGTACGCCTTGGGCGGACTTTCTTTGGGCGAGCCCCACGCCGCAACCTTGGAGATGGTCGCGCTCTCAACGGAACTTTTGCCGGAAGATAAACCTCGCTATTTGATGGGCGTCGGCACGCCGGAAGACCTGTGGGAAGCCGTCTCCATGGGGATCGATCAGTTCGACTGCGTGCTGCCCACGCGCAACGGGCGCAATGGCCAACTCTTCACCTCCGTCGGTAAAGTGAACATTAAGAACGCTCCCTACCGGGACGACATGACGCCACCCGACCCCTCGTGTGATTGTGATCTCTGTTCCCGCTACAGCCGAGCCTATCTACACCACCTATTTCGCTCTGGTGAGCTCAGCGCCCTGCGCCTGGCGTCTTTACATAATGTGGCCTTTCTAATAAAATTGATGCGAAAAATAAGACAGTCTATAGCAAACGGTACGTTCGTTAAAGAGAAGAAAGCGTTCTTCGCCGCGTACCGTAATCAAGGAGAGTAAGTTTTATGGGTACACAAACTGGCGCCGCTCCCCGGGGAAGTCCGAACGCACAGCCGGCCTCGAATCCGTTCGTCACCGCTTTTCCGATGCTGTTCATTTTTGGCGTCATCTATTTCCTCATCATTCGACCTCAACAGAAGCAAACCAAAGAACATAAGAACTTAGTCGATAATTTGAAGTCGGGAGATCGCGTAGTGACCCAAGGCGGCATTTACGGCACCGTGACGACCATCAAAGGCACCATCGTCCAAGTGAAAATAGCCGATAACGTAAAAGTAGACGTGAGCCGCTCGGCCATCACCCAAGTGCTACTCGAATCCACCAACGGCAGCCCCGCTGTCCTTTCAGGAGAAAAACCCGCATGAATCGTACCCGAATTGTTCTCT
>JAYWEN010000052.1:0-3398 GCA_043779245.1 Elusimicrobiota bacterium
TCCGCCTGTCCCGACAAGATCATCCCAATTTCATATTTAAGGATTAAGGACGACTCCAGGTTTGTGTCCTCAATCGAGGTGGATTGACCGGCCAGATGCTCCAATTGGTAGACGAGAGGCCGAAGGGTATTCAACGCGGAAAGTGCTTGGTTTGCCCATCCTGAAGGATACCCCAGCTGCCGAGCGATCAGATCCCTCTGAGCCCAGCTTCGCAGCGCATTGAATTGAGCCGCATCCACTCCAAGAGTTTGCTGTTGGGTCCCCGATTGATTCAGGAACACGGACTGCAGACGAATCATCGATGGCACCAGATCAGACACGGAAACGCGAACAGAAACCTTGCGGCCAGATCGATTGAGAAGGTCGGTGGATTCAATCGCCCCATTTCCAAACACATCTACTCTGGCCATTTGATCCACAATCTCAAAGGCAGGCCCTTCAGGATCCTGGAAGCTCAGCGCTTCTCTAGCGAAAAGCGGAGCGAGTTCTTTTCGATACCGCCCTAACGCGTCGGCATAGGCCCCGCCGAGAGGTGACTGGGTGACGGCATCCAAGAAGGCAATATCCTTTTCATTAGGAAGCAGCTTGCGGCCGATCGCTTTCTCGAGCCGCGCCTTTATGTCCTTTACCTGAGACAGTTGCGCGCGCCGCTGCGCGACCGATAACTTTTGATTTTCCAACTGATCCATTTCGTAGAGGATGACCATGTTCAAACCCGGATGGGAATTGGATCGGAGCTCTTCAAAGGAAGTCGGAGGAGTCACCGAAATCCCCCACATCTCAGAAGCTTCCTTAATGAGGAGAGGAAGCTCAGTCAGGGTTCCAAGTTGCTGCTTCACGAAATCCGATTTGGCTAAAAGCTGTCGACTGACTTCAAGCTGAGCCGCGGCAAAGAGAAGCCCAGACAAAGATGAGAGCCCGACGGGACCCTTTGGTTTAATCTGTCCAACGGTTTCGATTAAGCGTCTGACAGACATTCCGTCCATGCTCTCCAAAGGAATTCCACCAAAAGTATGCAGAGCAGCCATGTAACTTAAGATCTTCAGGTTCTCTAGGGTGGGCTTGTAGGAATCTCCAAAAAGACCCTCTGATACTGCCATGGCATGAATCTGAGCCATCGTCTGAAGCTGTTGACGGGTTTTTTCTGGACCAATTTGTTGTGCCAAGGTCGCACCATCAAAACCCCATGAGGTCGCAGCGGCAAAAAGTGCCCAGTAAGACCACAGCACATACGATTCATCATGGATATCAAACCCTTTGGGGGTTTTACCGATCAGGGTATTAAGCTCATCGAAATAATCGACTCGCGCGCGGAGCAAACTTGAAACATCCTGAGCGCTGAAATGCTTTTTGAAGACCAGTTGGGATTGACGACGAAGTTCATTTTGGTGATTGATGTTCAACGCATCGAAGCGCCCCTGGCCAGATTTCTGAAGGTACAGATCCAGAAGGGTTCGAACCGAATCTTCAATTGAGCCCATGGTTGCCACCGCTCCAGCGCGCTTCCCCTCAGGAATCACAACTGTCGTTCGAACAACCGCCTGCGCCATACCGCGATAATGCTCAACAAGTTTCACCAAGTCCCGGTCGCGCGTCACGTTCAACGAACGTCCTTCTTGTTGCTCCGCCAATGGAAGCTGAGCGGCAAGCCCACGAATCAACGGATGGACTTGCGCCGCATCGAGGTACTTGTAATAAATCAGTTTGGAGAAGCGGTCCTGCAAAGACCAGAAGGCGGGATCGCGAAGGTCAATCGAACGGCCTCCAAAAGCGGACGTGTTGGCTTCCAAGAGAACCTTTACGTGGGGCCAGAGATCGTGCTGGATTTTCAGAAGCTCTTCGGCCGCTTTGTATTTATCGTCTTTATCGCCGCCTTGTGCCCAGGCGAAGGTGAAGAGGGACTCCAAGAACCGGTCTACAGAGGTTTGTGTAGCGCCCGCACCCAAATGAGCCGACACTTTTCCGGCGAAGGCGACGCGGAAGTCCTTCAGGAGAGCCCATTCTTGTTTTTGCGCGCTTTCCAAAGGCTGCTGCGTCATTCGGCGGCCAGACGTGGAATTGATTCGGCGAGCCACGTCGGCCTGCTGGCGTTGCTTTGAGGCAATTTCTGAAAGGGCTTTAGCGCGGGCTTTCCCGGCGGCCTCTCCCACCCCCTGGGCAATTCCTAAATCGTCGTCCGCCTGTTCAAGAGCATGCATGTATTTATCAAACACCTTATCGACCAGGGTGTGGAGCCGCTGCACCTGATCCAGGGCCTGGGCCACCGCGCGGCGTTTTTCGCCTTTGATAACTTTCCCCTTTTCAGAAGCCGACTGAACAGCTTTGAGAGCGACTTCGGAATCTCGAAGGACTTGAGTCCATTCCGATTCGAGCTTTTTAGCCGCTTCGGTCATAGGGCCGAGGTCCCCTTTGGCCTTTTCGATCTGTTCCGACAAGTCTTCGAATCGGCGATTCAACCGATCAAGCTTGGCTAAGAGACCGGGCATGAGGTTCAGAATATCGGCATCCGTGAGCCCCTGCTCTTTAAATTGTTTGCGCCAGTCTTTGGAAAGTCCGCGCAGCGTCTCAAGCTCCTGGTTCACAATCTTGGGCAACTCGCTCAAGGCTGAAAGCGCGGAGGCGCTTTCAAACACAGCCACAGCTGTCACCCGATCAAACTCTTCCACCGTGCTCAGTCCAACAAACGGTCGATTCGGATCCAGACCGTTTAAATAATCCTCATAAATACCTTGGGGAATTTTTGCTTCGCTCACGAAGTGATTGGTCCCTAATCGCTTTTCCCAGCGCACGCTAGCACGCATATCGCCCGATCGGTCCCGCGCCGCATCGATCCCCAAGATTGATTTACCGCGTTCCTGCATCTGTCTATAGGCGCCCACCGCGACAGCCAATTTCGACACATCGGCAACAGGCAAATTCATTAGAAGAGTGACATAGTCACGACGCGAGAGCTTGGTATTCCCGCCCAACGCCATTTGGGGACCGTCCTCGGTTGTATATCCGAGAGACCCTATGGCTTGACCGGCATACCGGCGCGTTGAGCCGCTGCTATTTTGGCGATACACATTCTTAATAATGGAAATCCACATCTCTTGGCTCTTGCCGCTGAGCGCGGAGATCTGCGCCGCCGTATTATCGGCGAGCTGCCACTGTGTGGTTACGAAAAGCCTATTTTCATGATAGTCGGCCGATTCGTTGTGACGAACTCCCGCTTCGATGGTGAGCTTTTGGCCAAACTTCAGTTCGGTGGAGGGCGTAATCACCAGCTGACCGGGTCCACGTTGAATCTGCAATTTGAGCTTACGGCCATCCGATCCAATCGGGGTAGAAATCGTGCCGTACTGCTGATCCAGACTTGAGAAAAGCGCCATATGGATTAGCTTTTGATTTAGCGTGAG
>JAYWEN010000053.1:0-7162 GCA_043779245.1 Elusimicrobiota bacterium
AAAACCTTTTCCACATACAACGGTTTATCGGATGTCATCGAGCGAGCCTCCTTTAGTCATTTACTCCCAGCTGTGATGCAAATGCTCCATCGCCTTGTCTGGCGTAATGGAGAGCACTGCCTCAAACGCTGCATCGAACGTCCCGCCATGCTGTCTTAAATAGGTCATTACGCTCGGAATCCATGAGTCTCCGCGTTCTTTGGACATATAAATGACGAGCGCTTCGGATTCCATATACGCTTGCTGAATAACATACGGGGACACTTTTTTCTGAGAGATCGCCTCCTGAATATCGGCCATCGTGAGCCAGCGTTCATACTTCCATGTTTTTCTGATTGTTTCGAGTCTCTCTTCCTTCCAAAATCCTGCCGCGGATAACGAGCGGGCATAATACTCGGCTACCCCTTCAGAAACCCATGAGGGTAATTCATGAGGATAAAGCTGATAAATAAATGCATGGGTAAATTCATGGCGCGCGCGGTGTCGAAATTCTTCGTCTCCACCGGGCATTTCATCGACACGAATGCGGACTTTTCCATCGCGCCGATCAAAAAAGCCTCCAATGAAGGGAGCGCGCCATGCATCCATAAACTCTTCGGTTGTAAAAATAATGACAGGGATGTGCTTCGGGGGAAAGGTCGCAAAAACGGACCCGAGATGATCGTACATATCGTTTAAATATTTGACGGCATCCCATGCTTTGGTGCGATCTTCGGCGCCATAGAATTGGATATCAAAATGAGAAAACTCTTGCGTGCTGAGTTGGGATTCAATGGAATGGCCGCGTTCTTCCCAGAAATCAGACAACTTTGGATTGAGCTTCAGCGCTCGATCTTCAAGCACTTGGGCCGCTTCCGGTTTGTCGTCGTAATACTTGAGAATCCACGCTTTCATGAACAGCCCTTCCGCACAATCGGGATCCTTGGAAAGGACATTGGCGATCTTTATCTTGGCGCAGCCGCTATCGCGGCGATCCAAGCAATCAGCGGCTTTGGCAAGCATGTACTCCGATTCAGCGGTGCACGTTTGTACAGCCTGAATGGAATGACAAGTCAAAAGGCAAAAGCCAAAAGTCAAAAAGCAAAACGACACCTTTGACTTTTGACCTTTGACTTTTAACTTTTGCTTTGCTGTCCCCTGTTGCATAGCGGTCAGTTTATCTTTTTTTGTTAAACTCCCCTGACGATGGCTAAAGGGAAAGTTTTTTTGATTGGTGCCGGCCCGGGAGATCCGGGATTGCTCACCCTGAAGGGACATTCCGTCCTCAAACAAGCGGACGTAGTGGTCTACGACGCGCTTTTGAGCCATGAGCTTCTGTACACCGCCAAACCCAACGCTCTGAAAATTTATGTCGGAAAGCATGGCAAGCAGCATGCCATGGAACAACGCGACATCAATGAGCTGCTGGTGCGTAAAGCGTCGCAAGGTAAAGTGGTGGCACGTCTAAAGGGAGGCGATCCCTTTCTATTTGGACGTGGTGGCGAAGAAGCCGCACATCTGGCTTTTCAAAATATTCCCTTCGAGGTTGTTCCCGGAGTGACAAGCGCCTCGGGAGTCGCCGCGTACGCCGGAATTCCGCTCACCGATCGGCGCTTGAGCTCGATGGTCACCTTTGTCACGGGCCACGAAGGACAAGAGAAGAAAACAGCGCCGGTCGAATGGGCGCGCATCTCGCGCGAGAGCACCCTCGTCATCTTTATGGGTTTGGATCAGCTCAGGCAGTCCTGCGATCGCTTGCTTCATCATTTATGGGACGAAAACACTCCGGCGATCGCGGTGCGTTGGGGAAGCACACCGCAGCAAGAAATTGTCGAGGGTACGCTTCGCGACATCGCGGCCAAAGTAAAACAAGCCCAATTTGTATCCCCCGTGCTTGTGATCATCGGCAAAGTGGTGAGCCTCCGCAAAAAACTGCGCTGGTTTGACTCAAAGCCGCTCTTCGGTCGGAGAATCGTCATTACAAGAGCCGCAGATCAAGCGCCCGATTTGATACATCGCCTCGCAGACACTGGCGCGGAAGTCATTTCGTTTCCCACCATTGAGATCGCGCCTCCTACCTCCTGGACTCAAACTGATCAGGCCATTGAAGCCATTGAGCGCTTCGATTGGATTGTTTTCACGAGCTCCAATGGTGTCGGCATGTTTTTCCAACGATTGAAAACGTTGGGAGGCGATATTCGAGATTTGAAAGGCTTGCGCGTGGCCGCGATAGGGCCGAAAACAGGTGCGAGCCTGAATGCGCTCGGCCTGCGCGTGGATGCTCTGCCCCGCGAATATCGAGGCGAAGCATTGGCGGACGCGCTCGGAAATGTGAAAGGGCAGCGAATTCTTTTGGCTCAGGCCTTGGTGGCGCGCGACATTCTCCAGAAGACTTTAGTCGCGCGCGGAGCCGACGTCACCGTGGCCACGGTCTACCGCACTCTTAAATCGCGCCCGTTAGGCGACGAGCTCAGGAAGCGATTGCTTTCGAAAGAAATTGATGTCGTGACCTTCACGTCCTCGTCAACGGTAGAAGGATTTATCCAACATTTCTCCGCGCGAGATCGAAGAACCATTTTTGATCACACCAAAGCGGCTGCCATCGGCCCCATCACCGCGGCCACACTTAAAGAACACGGGATTCATCCCACGATCCGCGCCAAACGTTACACAACCGAATCGCTGGCCGATGCGATCGTGAAACATTTCCTGAAACGGTCTTCATGAATTCAAATGGGCAGTGGCGCCAGCAGGCGCCCCCTACATTCCGATCGACCCTGTTTATGGCGTTGCGCGGCGCCGGAGCGCTGATACGAAAGAATTTTGGACGAACCCAGCAAATCTCTTTTAAGAATAAAAGTTCGATCAATCTTGTCACCGCTATCGATCAAGCGGCAGACCGTTTGATCCGAGCGACGATTTCGAAAGCGTTTCCAACTCATGACTTGTTAACCGAGGAATCCGATCCGACGGATAAGAAATCCGAGTACAAGTGGATTATTGATCCGCTCGACGGAACCACCAACTACGCGCATGGGTTTCCGCAATGCGGCGTCTCGATTGGGTTGCAGCATAAAGGGCGCATGCAGCTGGCGGGCGTATACGATCCATTTCGAGATGAGCTCTTCTGGGCGGAAAAAGGACGCGGCGCGTGGATCATTCACGCGGGCCGACAGAAGAAACTATCGGTGTCGCGTACGCCCAAGCTCACGCAGGCTTTGCTTCTGACGGGATTCCCCTACGATCGTCGCGAACGGATTGATCTCTATCTAAGTTACGTAAAAGCGTTCATGGCGCACATCCAGGGGATACGTCGTGCCGGAGCAGCCGCCCTCGACCTTTGCTGGGTGGCGGCGGGACGCGTCGATGGTTATTGGGAGTGGCGGCTCAAACCCTGGGACGTAGCGGCTGGTTCGTTAATTGTAAGGGAGGCCGGCGGGAAGATGAGCGATTTTTCGGGAAAGCGATTTTCGGTGTACGGCGAGCAAACCTTAGCGACTAATGGGCAGGTTCACCGCCAGATGCTTCGGGTGATGCAACGACTTTCACGGTAGCCGGTTGATCCGGAATCCAAAACGTAAAGCGACTTCCCTTCTCCACTTCGGACTCCACACGGATCTCACCTTTGTGCGCCTCAACAATAAATTTCGCGACCGCGAGTCCTAAGCCGTAGCCCGCAGACCGATCGCCAGGCCGAACCTGCTGAAACTTATCAAAGATACGTGACTGGGCTTCCTTGGGGATTCCACGCCCTGTGTCTGACACTTCGAAAGACACTCGGCCATTGGCGCGCGTCGCCGTGACCGCAATCGTTCCGTTGGTTGGCGTAAATTTAATCGCGTTTCCGACCAAGTTATCAAGCACGCGCTCCAAAAGCTTTGGATCCCCTGATACCACAAGACCGCTCTGCGCTCGATTGAGCTGCAAGTTCACATTTTTCTGGCCAGCGGTCACTCCGAATATATTTTGAATCCGATCAAACATACCGTCCACTGCAATGGCCTGCACTTCCAAATCGATTTTGCCTTGCTCGAATCGAACGACGTCGAGAATGTCGCTCACCATTTGAGTCAGGCGCACGCCCGCTTCACGTGCGAGCCCCACATATTCGACCGCCTTCGGAGGGCCCGCTTTGAGTTGACGGCGCAAGAGATCCAAGTAGCCCATGATCGCCGACAAGGGACCTCGCAAATCGTGCGTGATGCCAGAGAGCACTTGCTCTTGAACATATTCCCACTGTTTGCGGAACGTGATATCGCGCACGACGACAATGAAGCCTTCTGTTTTGTCCTCGACTTCAACCGACTCCACCCACACCCGATATAAATGCTTTCCATCAGCCCAACCCACTTCTACTTCTTTGCCCAAATTCTTTTGTTGACCCGTGAAAACAGGATCAGCGAAGGGTTCCAAGAAACCTCGAGGAATTTGAAGTCCGCTCACCATTTTGTATTCGCGGCCGGCTTCTTGATGAAGCGCCAAAAATACCTTCCCAAGCTCGTTGCCCAATTGCAATGTCCCTTGAGCATTGAAGAACAAGATCCCTTCAGGGAGTGTCTCGATCAGAAGCGAGAGGAGCTTGCGTTCCAGGCCGAGCTCTTTAGGAAATAGTTCAGCTTTTTTCCATTGCGGCACTAGCCAGCGCACGGATTGAACAATCGGCATGAGTTCATTGAAAGGGTACGGCGGCTCGTTCAGGGCGATGTCCTTTCCGTGCACGAAATTATCGACGCGCTGCGCGAAATGCTTTAGCTCGCTCGCTTCTCTGGCGCGTCGAAGGATTTCAGCGGCGTGCCAGGGCAGGCCCGCTAAAAAGAGCATGCAAACTAGGCTTGCGAGAAACAAAATGACCGGCAAGTAGGTCCAGGGAACAGGTTCCGCCAAAATAATAACCCAATCCAGGCGCGGAACTTTATGGAACGTCGCCAGCCACTGCCATGACCATTTTCGATCAAGCTTTAAGCGACCCGCGGATTGCCCGGCAGCGGCCAAAACCAATGTGTCGGCCAGTCTGGCTTTGAAGGGAGCGCTATCTCCTCCTAAGAAAATGGGATTATGCTCCGAGTCATAAACAAACGCATGGACGCGGCTCCAATGTGACTCGTCATCTAGAATTCTCGCGATGGCATACATATCCAGCACGACCACGATCGCATGCCGTCGATCCAAAGGTTCAGCAATCACTCCGTACAGGCCTTTACGAATCAGAACAATAGGCCCCATCTGAGTCGACTGAGTTTCCGTGGCTTTCAGCTGAGCAATCACCATCCGCGGATCAGGCGTTTGCAAATATTTTTCGAAGGGTGGAGTGACCCAACGCTCAAACTCGTGAGTCTTCACGTCAAACCAGTAGGCGCCCACAAACTCCGGGCGTTCGTAGAGGGCTTCTTTGAGCTGAACGCGGTTCAGGTGACGCAATTCATCGAGCCAGCGGGCGCTGGCGAGCCGCTCGGACAAAACGCGTTCAGAGACGCGTTGAATCCAGCGCTCATGAGCGCGAAAAGCGCTTGTTCGAGCTTCCGAAAAGTTCCAAATGGCGAGCCCGATCATGGCCGCAATACTGCCCGCTAAAATGACCAACGCATAGAGTCGGCTTCGTTTCATATTCGATTCGCCAGTCTAACCTGCAAACGTTTAAAAAACAACCAGTTTTGTAGAATTTGCCTATGAGTTTTCCAGCCACCCGTTTGAGACGACTTCGCGCCACCTCTTTGTTCCGAAACAAGCTCGCGGAAACCGAGCTGGCGCCGCGCCGTTTGATCGCCCCCCTGTTCGTTCGCGAGGGGCGCGGAATCAAGCATCCAATCTCGTCCATGCCCGGCCAAGCGCAAATGTCCCTGGATGTTCTTTTGCAGGAAACCAAGACGCTCTACCGAAAAGGAATCTCCTCTGTCCTATTGTTCGGTATTCCGGCCAAGAAAGATGCCATTGGGAGTCAGGCGTACGCGACGAACGGAATCGTTCAACAGGCGCTGCGCGCGATTAAGAAAGCACAGCCCGATATGCTTCTCATCGCTGATCTTTGTTTTTGCGAATACACCTCGCACGGCCATTGCGGCATCATCAAGAAAGGCGATGTCGACAACGACAAGACACTGAAGCTCATCGCCAAAACGGCCGTCGCCCAAGCCAAAGCCGGCGCCGACATTATTGCACCATCGGGAATGATGGATGGGATGGTGAAAACGATCCGACATGCGCTCGATAAAAATGGATTTAAGAACACGCTCATCATGAGCTATGCCGCTAAGTATGCGTCGGCCTTCTACGGTCCGTTTCGTGAAGCCGCCGAAAGCGCTCCGCAATTCGGCGACCGCCATTCCTATCAGATGAATCCCGCCAATGCCGAAGAAGCCCTGCGCGAAGTCGCGTTGGATTTGGAAGAAGGCGCCGATATCGTTATGGTGAAGCCCGCGCTCGCATACCTCGACATCATTCGCCGCGTGAAAGAAAAATTCAATGTTCCAGTCGCCGCCTACAATGTCTCGGGCGAATACGCGATGGTGAAAGCGGCCGCGCTCAAAGGCTGGATTGACGAAAAGCGCATCACGAAAGAAATCCTGACCAGCATTCGCCGCGCCGGCGCGGATTGGATCATCACGTATCATGCCAACGACTTCCAAACCTGACTTTTATTATCTCGAGTCCGACGGCCAAGTCTTCCTTGTCAAGAAGGGGCGCTTCTGGACATTCCCCAGCGCCATCAAAGAAGCTCCTTGTCGCTTCGTGCCGGTTTTCCTGATGCCGCTCAAAGGCGGAACTGTTTTATTCGCCAAACCCATTCTCGAAAAACATCCCGCGCATTGGTTTCACAAAGATGAAATCGTGGGCCGCATCGATATGGCGCCGATCGTTCATATAGCGGTCAATCGCAGCCTCACGCGCACCGCGTCCAAAGTCGCCATCATCGAAAAAGGGAAAGTGCTCATGGTTCGCGCCGGGCGAGGAATCACAAAAGGGGTTTGGAATTTACCCGGCGGTTTTATTGGCTACGGCGAACATCCGGGTCCGAGCGCTCAACGCGAAGTGATGGAAGAGTTAGGAATTAAGGTAAAGCTGACGAGACTGTTAGGAATTTACGCGGAGACCTTCGCTCGAACCGGCGGCTACATGCTGAGTTTCGTTTATTTAGGAAAGCGACTATCGAAGACGATCAAACCGCATCCGGAAGAAATCGAAAGCT
>JAYWEN010000054.1:0-2012 GCA_043779245.1 Elusimicrobiota bacterium
AATGGCCAGCTCGATATGGCTTTTGTAAAACAGACTCTCAACCAGGAGGTCGCGGCGATTGTTCTGCAGAATCCAAATTTCTTCGGAATCGTCGAACAGACTGAAGAAATCTCGTCTTTAGCTCAAGCAGCGGGTGCGCTTTTCATTGCTAGCGTGAATCCAATCTCGCTGGGACTCCTGACACCCCCTGGCGAATATGGCGCCGACATTGCGGTGGCCGAAGGCCAGCCGCTCGGTATTGCGCCGGGATTTGGCGGACCCTATTTAGGACTCTTCGCATGCAAGACCAAGTGGCTGCGCAAAATGCCAGGACGCCTCGTGGGGCAGACAGTAGATGTAGACGGAAAACGCGCGTTTGTGCTCACGCTTCAAGCGCGTGAACAACACATCCGCCGCGAGAAGGCGACGTCCAACGTATGCACCACCACCGCGCTCATTGGGTCTTGCGCGACCTTTTATATGTCACTCTTGGGGAAACAGGGACTCCGCGACGTTGCGTATCAGAATTTAGCCAAGGCGCGTTATGCCTTCGATCAGCTATCCCAGATCCCGGGTGTGCGCGCTCCGTTTAATGCTCCGATCTTCAACGAATTTGTGCTTCAAACGAAGCTCTCGCCCGATCTTCTCCAGCAAAAATTACTCGAGCGAAACGTCGTGGCAGGGCTGCCCTTAAAGAAATGGTATCCCGAGCTCGAAAACGCCTCGCTCTGGTGCGTGACGGAAACCAAAACCAAGGCCGATATTGATCTTCTGGTGAAGACAATGAAGGAAGTCCTTTAGTGGAAAATTTAATTTTTGAGAAGTCTCAGCCCGGACGCAAAGGGTATCAACTCCCTTCATTAGACGTTCCTTCGATCGACCCCTCGTCGGTTTTGCCAAAATCGTCATTGCGTCAGCGCCTTGCGGAACTTCCAGAGGTGAGCGAGCTCGACGTCGTTCGTCACTACACGCGACTCTCTCAACTCAATTTCAGCATCGACACTAATTTTTATCCTTTGGGTTCCTGCACGATGAAATACAACCCGAAAGTGAATGAGATGATTGCCAATTTTACCGGGTTCAAAGCGCTCCATCCGCTGCAACCGACCTCTACCGTTCAAGGATTTTTGCAGGTTTACTATGAGCTCGAACGGATGTTGGCTGAAATCTGCGGCATGGCTGAATTCACGCTTCAGCCCTCTGCTGGAGCCCACGGCGAATTGACCGGACTTTTAATCGCTCGCGCATATCACAAGTACAAGGGCGATCCGCGCAAAACCGTGATTGTTTCTGATTCAGCGCATGGGACGAACCCCGCCTCGGCGATGATTGCGGGCTACAACGTCGTCACTGTTAAATCTGACGCACGCGGCGGTGTTGACTTGAATTCGCTCAAAGCCGCACTCAATCATGATACCGCCGTCTTCATGCTCACCAATCCCAGCACGCTCGGTCTTTTCGAAAAGCAGGTGAAGGAAATCGCTAAGATGGTGCACGACGTCGGCGCTCTCCTTTATCTCGATGGGGCCAACATGAATGCACTCGTCGGCCTTGTACGGCCCGGCGACTTGGGTTTCGACATCATGCATTTGAATCTTCATAAAACATTTTCCACCCCACACGGGGGCGGTGGACCGGCGGCCGGCCCTGTCGGCGTGACCCAAGCGCTTACGCCCTTTTTACCCGTTCCGCGCGTGCGAAAAACCGAGCAGGGCTATTCACTCGAAGAATCCTCCCCCCTCTCCATCGGAAAGATGCGCGCTTTCAGCGGAAATTCACTTATTCTTTTGCGCGCTTACACCTACATTCGCTGCCTTGGGCGTGAAGGCGTTCGCAAAAATACCGAAATCGCCATTTTGAACGCCAATTATTTGCGGGTTAAATTGCAGGATGCCTATCAGGTCGCTATCGACGAAATTTGCATGCACGAATGCATCTTTACGGCGGCAAAGCAAAAGTCAAAAGGCGTGAAGACGCTCGATATCGCTAAGCGCATGCTGGATTACGGGATTCATCCCCCCACGATCTATTTC
>JAYWEN010000055.1:0-6072 GCA_043779245.1 Elusimicrobiota bacterium
GCTCCCGGTCCGGATTAAAAGCGACGACCCGGATGCTTCTCCCGTGCAGCATTTGCGCGCCATACGCTTTAAACAAATTCCTCTCGGTGCCTTCTTGGAGGGTCCCGTTCATGCGCTGCGTGCGGCCTCTGATCCGAAGCAAGCTCTGAAGCTGTATCAGGCAGTTAGAAAATCCGATCTCTTCGACCGCAAATTGGGCATGTATAAACTCAACGTCCCGCTCACCAAGGAGTCCTTTGAAATCGGCCGCACGAAGATTTTCACACCGGGCTGGCTGGAAAACGAATCGGTATTTCTTCACATGCATTACAAATTCTTATTCGAAACGATGCGCAGCGGACTTGCCGCCGAGTTCTTTGAGGACATGAAGACTGGGATTGTGGCGTTTCAAGATCCAGAGGTTTATGGTCGCTCAATCTTAGAAAACTCGTCGTTTATCGCGTCAAGCCGATTTCCCGATGCACGGGTTCATGGCACCGGCTTTGTCGCTCGGCTTTCAGGGTCCACCGCGGAATGGATCAGCATGGTGTTTCATATGGGCTTGGGGTCGAATCCGTTTCGCTGGACCGATAACGCGCTGCGCTTTGAGCCCGCGCCGACCTTGGCGGGATGGCTATTCTCGAAGAAACTCGACGGCCACTTCGGAAAAGATACTTTTGCGTTTAAGCTCTTTTCCTCGACGTGGGTGGTGTATCACAATCCGTCGCGGCGCGATACGTTTGCGGGACGAGGGCTGCATTCGGCTTCCTTTCAACTGATCTACGCCGACGGCCGAGAGGTCGCACATCAAGGACGTTGGTTGCCCAATGCCTTGGCACGCGACCTCAGAGATGGAAAACTTCAGCGCCTCACGATTGAACTGGCTTAACAGCTTTTCTTATGCGATTTTTTGCCGTCAGCCTTTTTGTTTTTGCATCGAGTGCCGGGCCACTTCCGGCGATTCAGCAAGAGCTCATTCCTGTGATTCGCGAGATCAAATCCGCTTCGGCTTCATCGGTATCGGAAATAAACGCTTACTTGCGCACGACCGATTTTGGCGGGGCGCGCTATGTTTCGCTCGTGCAGGTGGCCGAACTTTTGGATGGTCACGTCCGGTGGCTGCCGGTGTCTAAAAATGTCGATCTCTCTATCCACAATCAAACTATTCGCTTCACCTACAACTCGCCGAAGGCGTGGATTAACGGACGACCGAGCTCTCTTTCCCATCCGTCCGTCAAGAACGGAGACGGGTTTTGGGTGCCCGTAAGTTTTTTCGCTTCCGCCACGTTTTATCGTGCAACGCGCACGAGATTGAATTGGCCGCCTAAGAAACAAGAAAGTGACCACACGGAGGACACGGCGCCCACTGTAAAGAAAAAGAGCGCCGCCGTGCCGGCGGCTTCCCTTCCACCGGTCGAGACGATCAGTCCTGGCCGTCCAGTAGAGACTCTGTCACGCCCACACGCTATTAAACGAATTGTGATTGACCCCGGTCATGGCGGCAAAGATCCAGGCGCGGTAGGCCCCCGCGGAGTCGAAGAAAAGGCGGTTAACTTGCAGTTGGCGATAGAGCTTGCGGAAGTGCTGCGGCAAAACAATGATTACGAGGTCCTCTTGACCCGCATGGACGATACGTTTATTCCTCTGGCTGAACGCGCGCGACTCGCGAACCATCACAAGGCCGATCTCTTTGTTTCGATCCATTGCAACGCGTCGCTCTCGTCAAAACTGAAAGGGTTCGAAGTGTATTTCCTATCTGAAGAGTCCTCCGATCCGCACGCCGACGCCGTCGCGCGTTTGGAAAACGCGCCCCTCGCTCTCGAGGGAAAAGCGATTCCAACGCCCAGCCAAGTCAAAGCCGTGCTTCGATCCCTTGTGAAAAACGCGAATATCAATGAAGCCTCGGCGCTGGGTGCGCTCATCGATCGACACTTGGGACAACGGCTCTCGGAGCCTTCCCTAGGCGTGAAGCAAGCGGCCTTCTACGTGCTGCGCGGTGCAGACATGCCGGCCGTCCTCGTTGAAACAGGATTTCTGTCGAACCCGCAAGAAGAGCGCCTTTTGCAAGACAGATCATTCCGCCAAAAATTAATCGAAGGAATGGCGGGCGGCATCGTGGCCTATGATGAACGCAAACAAAAGGAGCGACGATGACCAATGCGTTACCGATCGGGATGTTTGATTCAGGCGTGGGCGGATTGACCGTGCTGCGCGAAATCATCAAGCAGCTGCCGAAGGAATCCACCGTCTATTTTGGCGATACCGCGCGAGTTCCCTATGGTTCGAAGTCGCGCGATGTGATTACGCGTTTTTCGATGGAGATCGCTCAATTTCTTTTGCAAGAGAAAGTAAAGATGATTGTCGTCGCCTGCAATACCGCGAGTGCTTTTGCGCTCACCGCTTTGCGCGCACGTTTTAATGTTCCGATAATTGGCGTGATCGAGCCCGGCGCCCTGGCCGCGTTATCGACGACGAAAACGGGCCGTGTCGGCGTGATTGGAACCGAAGGAACCATTGAAAGCCAAGCCTATTCTGAAGCGATACATCAGCTCAAGTCAACGATCGATGTTTTCGGCCAAGCCTGTCCGCTCATTGTTCCGCTCGTCGAGGAAGGTTGGATTGATAAACCTGTCGCGCTCGAAATCGTGAAAGAATACCTGGTTCCGCTGCTCGGAAACAAAATCGACACTCTCGTGTTAGGGTGTACTCACTATCCATTAATGAAGCCGCTCCTCGCGCGCGTCGCAGGGCCCTCGGTGCATCTGATCGATTCAGCCGAAGAAACCGCCCGCGCCGTCGGCCGAGAGCTAAAGTCCGCGAACCTTGAAGCGCCCGCCGAGGCGGACGTTTTGAGACGATTCTTCGTGAGTGATGCGCCCGAGAAGTTCGAAAAAGTGGGCGAGCGCTTTTTGGGTAAGGCGATTCCAGGCGTCAAGCGTATCGATATCAGTCAATGGGCATGAGCCGCTACCAAGTCATCATCGAAGACCACTTTTCTAGTGCTCATGCGCTGCGGCATTACCACGGCGAGCTTGAACCTATGCACGGTCACAATTTTTGCGTTCAGGTCGTGGTAGAGGGAAAAAAGCTCCAAAACAAGGTAAAATATCTCACGGACTTCATAACATTGAAGGACGCTTTGCGCAAAGTTATTAAGCCCCTGGACCATGTCAATTTAAACGAGCATCCGCCTTTCCATAAGGAAAATCCGAGCTCCGAAAATTTGTCCCGGTTTATTTGCGAAGAGGTCCAGAAGGTTTGGCGTGAACCGGGTGTCAAGATTATGTCCGTGACGGTCTGGGAAACGCCGGAGACCGCCGCGCGTTATTTTCCGTGACGCAGCAGACGACTCGAGCTTTAGAAGCACCGGTCCTTGATATTTTCGCCAGCCGCCAAGGCGAAGGCATTTGTGTCGGCGACCCTCAAGTTTTTATTCGCTTCGGGGGCTGCAATGTGGTGTGTGATTATTGTGACACGCCAGAAAGCATTCCAGCGAAATCCGGCAAGTCCTGGAGCCTGCAAGAGGTTTTAGAAAAGGTATCGGCATTGTCTGAAACGACGAAGCCGATTTCCGTGTCGCTGACGGGAGGCGAGCCGCTGATCCACGCTCCGTTTCTGGAATCGCTGATCCCAGAACTCCGAAAGCAAGGGCTTAAAATTTATCTGGAAACCAACGGGACCTTACCCCAGGCGTTGGAACGAATCGTAGAGGGGTGCGACTGGATTGCGATGGACATTAAGCCGGAAAGTGCGATCGGTCGAGATATGTGGGAGGCTCATCAATGGTTTCTCAAAACGGGCGGAAAGAAAGTGTTCGTCAAAATGGTGCTCACCGAAGCGACGCGAGTCGAGGAAGTACGGCGCGCCGTGACTTTGATCGCTGGCGTGCGTCGCGACATACCGCTCGTCCTGCAGCCGGCAACGGCGTGGGGGCAAGCCAAGAGTATCCCGGTGGCACAGTTGGCATCTTGGTGGGAGTTGGCGAGTCGCGAACTCCAGGACGTGCGAATACTACCTCAAATTCATCGGCTGTGGGGGATTCCGTGACAAAAAATCTATTCATCGCGGGAACGCCCGGCGTGGGAAAAACGTCTCTCTTGCGAGAGGTGACCTTGAGTAAGCTTGAACGCATCGGCGGATTTTATACGGAGCACATGCTGGTTGGAAAACTTCGCAAAGGCTTCATGATGCGCACGTTTGACGGTCAGGAACGCGTGCTTGCTTCCAAGGGAATGAAGAGCCCTCATCAATTAGGGAAGTACGGAGTCGACATTAACGCGCTTGAAAACGTAGGCATTCCGGCGCTCAAGCTCGCGCTCATGGCCAAAGATCTTATCGTGATCGACGAGATTGGGTCCATGGAAATGATGTCGGAACGATTTCGCCAGACGCTTCTTGAAGTGCTTACCTCGACGAAGCCGGTGTTGGCCACCATCCGTTCGGCTTCTCAGCCGTTCTCCGATCAAGTAAAAAAGTTCTCCGATACGCAAACCATCACCCTTACAAAATCCAACTACAACCAGGTTAAACAACAAATCCGCAAGTGGCTTGACGCGCATCTATAAAGGAGTAGCGTCATGGATTATCCTCCCGTAACACTAAAACCGAAAGAAGAAGGTCGGCTCGAAGGTGGCCATCTCTGGGCGTTCTCCAATGAAGTCGCGCAAGCCCCGACAGGCAGCCAAGCCGGCGCCATCTCCGATCTTTATAAGTCCGGAAAAGGATTTATCGGACGCGGGTTTTATCACCCACATTCACTCATCGCGTTTCGAATTCTGACCGATCAAAAAGATCAAGAAATCGATCTCGCTTTTTTCGAAAAACGTTTTGCCAAAGCCATGGAATGGCGCGAAGAGCTTTATCCGAATCATCATGCGTATCGCTGGATCTTTGGCGAGTCGGATGAACTTCCTGGACTCATTGTCGATCGCTATGGACCGTATTTAGCCGTTCAAGTCGTATCCGCGGGCATGGAACGTCTCAAAGACATGATTGTGACGGCGCTCGTCAATGTGGCCCAACCCAAAGGCATTCTCTGGCGCGCAGACGCAACGCTTCGCGAACTGGAAGGTCTTCCGATTGAAGCGTCGACCGTTGTTCATGGCGAAATTCCACCACGGATCGATATTGTTACCGAAAATGGAATTTTCGAAGTCGATTTATACGGTGGTCAAAAAACAGGTTTCTATTTTGATCAACGCGATAACCGGACAGCGCTCGCGGCCTACTGCAAAAATATGCGCGTGCTGGATGCGTTCTGCTATTCAGGTGGATTCGGAATTGCCGCGGCTCGCGCGGGCGCGCGTGAAGTTGTCTTTGCCGATAGTTCCGGTCCCGCGCTTGAACTCGTCAAAGCCAATGCGGCACGCAATGGCCTAGAGGGGAAATATTCCTGTATTGAAGGTGACGCGGTGGCGCTTCTCGCCGCCAGCCCCGTGGGCGGACCGTTCGACGTCATCTCCATCGATCCTCCAGCCTATGCGCGATCCAAAAAACATTTGCCACTCGCGCTCAAAGCCTACGAAAAGTTGAATTCGCTCGCGATGAAAGCGATTAAACGGCGTGGCATTATTGCAACCTCGTCGTGTTCTCACCATGTCGACCGTGAAACCTTCATGATCATGCTCAGGCGTTCGGCTCGCAAAGCCCAGCGCTCCTTCCGCGTCATCGAACTCCGCTCTCAAGCCAAAGACCACCCGGTGCTTTTGGCGATGCCTGAAACGGAATACTTAAAGTGCGCGATTCTTCAGGTTATATAGATTCTTCACTTATTGCCGGGGAACGTTTAAGAAACGATAAATTCTTTTCCTTGCTGACCATGGCGATTAGTCTAAATCCACTTTTGCTTTTGGTATTCTTCATCTGTATCAAAGAATCTCTGAGTCGAAACATTGGTATTTTCGTTCTTGTCTGGTCTACGTTCAACATTTTCGTTGTAATTCCAGTATTTTTCCTTGTAGGGTGTGCCCGGTTTTTTAAGATCCTATTGTTAAAAAATGAACCAAGTAAGATTTCTTATTTAATTTGGAATCTCATAGGGCAGTTCGTTGGCATAACCTCAGCAATCATTCAGTTCTTTATGGTGCGTCCAAC
>JAYWEN010000056.1:0-8264 GCA_043779245.1 Elusimicrobiota bacterium
CAAAACAAACGAAGCTAGAATTCCCGCCGCCGCGGGAACCGGCAGCCCCACGAAGTGGCTGCTGACTTCTCCGGTTTGAGAACGTAAATTGAATCGCGCCAAACGCAGAGCCGCAGTCATGGCAAAAAAGATCACGATCATGTAGGCCGGCCGTCCCAGCGGGGCAAGCGACACTTGATACATGAGAATGGCGGGTGCGACCCCAAAAGTGATGAGGTCGCATAAGGAATCCAACTCCACTCCGAATTGACTGGTCGCGCCCGTCATACGGGCTACGCGGCCGTCGAGCATGTCCATAATGATCCCCACAATGATGCACCACGCGGCGCTCGTCAAATGGTATTGCGTGGCAAAAATAATTGACATCACGCCCGCGGCTAAATTGCCGAGGGTGACGAGGCTAGGAATAATGTAGATTCCGCGCTTTATCGACGTGCTAATATCGTGTCTCCTGCGGTGACGACATCGCCGCGCTTCACTTGCACGGTAACGGATTTCGGCAGCACCACATCCACTTGGGACCCAAATCGAATAATTCCAATCCGCTCGCCTGCCGCAACTTTTTGGCCTTCTTTAACCCAGCAAACAATACGGCGCGCGATCAAGCCAGCCACTTGCGTTACGACGATACCCTCACCCGCCGCTCCGCTGCGCCCTCTCCCTTCTGAGGGAGAGGGTAGGGGTGAGGGTTCAATTTCGATGCGGTTTTGTTCATTTTCAAACGCTGCCCTAGGATCTCGCGCATCTAAAAACTTACCCGTTTTGTATTTAATCGTTTTAATCGTGCCGGCCACCGGCGAGCGCTGAAGATGCGGATCGAATACCGATAAAAAGATGTGGATGATCCAGACTGGATCGCTGGATATCGGATCTTTGCCTTCGCCCACTTCGACGACCTTTCCGTCGGCCGGACATAAGATCAGTTTGTCATCCGTCGGAATAACCCGTAGTGGATCACGGAAAAAGTAAACGCAAAACGCTGTGGCGAGTATAAACATCACGGACAGGATGATGCAGACGGCCCCTCCGCCCCACAGGCCACCCATCAATAGAATGTCGCTGACAACGAGACATCCGATAATGAACGGCCAACCTTCCTTGACGATTCGCATTAGTGCGTGGCGACGGGGTTTTTAGCTGGTGCGTTACGGTCCATCCCTTTTTTCTTGAGCCAAGGCATCATGCTGCGAAGCACCGCGCCCACCTTCTCGATCGGGTGATTGGCGTAGGCGTCTTTCATCCGTTTGAAATTTCCACGTCCCGCTTTGTCTTCGGCGATCCATTCTTTGGCAAACTTGCCACTTTGAATTTCGCTCAAAACCTTTTTCATTTCTTCTTTGGTTTTGGGCGTGATGATCCGTGGCCCCGTCACAAACTCTCCCCATTTAGCGGTATCGGAAATGGAATGATTCATCCAGTCAATGCCACCTTCATAAATGAGATCCACGATGAGCTTCACTTCATGCAAGCATTCGAAGTAGGCGACTTCCGGCTGGTAGCCGGCTTCCGTCAACGTTTCATAGCCGTTTTTGATGAGCTCGACCAAACCGCCACAAAGCACCGCTTGTTCACCGAAAAGATCCGTCTCGGTTTCTTCTTTAAACGTAGTCTCCAAGACTCCGGCGCGTGTTCCGCCGATTCCTTTGGCATAGGCTAACGCCAGTTCTTTGGCTTTTCCCGAGGCGTTCTGAAAAACCGCGATTAAAGCCGGAGTTCCGCCGCCCTCTTCAAACGTGCGACGAACCAGATGTCCCGGACCCTTGGGAGCAATCATTACGACGTCCAAATGGGTCGGAGGAACGATCGTTTTAAAATGGATATTGAATCCGTGGGAGAAACTCAAGACCGCGCCCTGCTTGATGTTCGGTAGAACTTCTTTTTGCCACACGTCGGCTTGGGCGGTGTCGGGCAAGAGGATCATGACCCAATCGGCACCGGTCACCGCCTCTTTGACCGTCTGAGGAACCCAGCCATGCCCAGCCGCGAGTTCCCAGGTTTTACCACCAGGCCGCGTGCCGATTACTACATCGGCGCCGGAGTCGCGCAGATTCAGCGCATGCGCGTGGCCTTGCGAGCCATAGCCGAGCATCGCGATTTTCTTGCCTTTCAGCAAATCGAAGTTCGCATCTTTGTCGTAATAAACGGTTGCCATTTGATTCCCCTTACCGGGCGCGCGGTCGTGCGCCCCTACATTTTCTATTTTTTGGACCCTCTTGCCATTGCGATGATTCCAGTACGAACCATTTCCTTAATCCCGAATGGCTTTAAAAGGGTTTCCAGCGCTTGAATTTTTTCTTCGCCGCCCGTGATCTCGATGATTAGCGAGTCGACCGCGACATCGACGATTCGAGCGCGAAAGATATCCACGATTTGAAAGATTTCACTGCGCGTGGTTTTGTCTGCTTTCACCTTTATCAGCGCCAAATCACGCTCGATGTGCGCCTCTTTTTCGAAACTCGTGACTTTGATGACGTCGATCAGCTTGTTCAGCTGTTTTTCGACTTGTTCGAGGACCGATTCGGAGCCTGAGGCGACGATGGTCATGCGCGAGACCTCCGGATCTTCCGTTTCGCCCACCGCCAAGCTATCAATGTTAAATCCCCGGGCGGCAAAAAGTGTTGAAATGCGAGCGAGCACGCCGAATTTATTTTCGACCACCACTGAAATAGTTCGCTTTAAGTTGACGGCAGGTCCGTGAGTAGATTCCATAATTAATTTCTCGTTTGATCGATTAGTTCATTCACCAAGAGCGCCAAATGACCGAGAGGATCACCCTCGCGCAGCGTCACTCGACGCCCATTTTTCGCGCCATGTAGCAGGGATTCCAAATCGCGTTCAATCCTGTAAAAAGGCCCAGCTATTTGACGGGACACCCATAAAGACGCCAGCGCGCCGAAAATTAGGCCAAGTGCCACCCGCCATACCCTTTCGTTCAGCCAGAAACTGACAAGCGCCGTTGCACCCAAAGAGAAAAAGACCCCTCCAGCAACGAGCCAGAGGATTCGCAATTGTGTCTCTTTTGTAACGATTAGCCGGAGCGGATTGCGCCGGTGGGTTGTCTCGGCCACGAGGAGCAATTGTACCAACAAAACGCCTTGTTTCGGTAGGAACGTCCTATGCCGCGCGCCTGAGTTGATCTTGAGGTCGGCCAGCCAAACGATCGACCGCTGGAGTTTCGGCCACCCAGGCGTAAAAATGGAGCCACCGGTGGATTAGCCCGTTCATCGAAAAATGGGTCCTTGCATAATCCATCGCCGCCACGCTCATCTCACCTCGAAGCGCTTCGTCCCTTATGAACTGTTGAACATAGTCGCAAAACTCATTGACATTGCCCGGTGCGGCAAGAAATCCTGTCCCGCCATGCTGGACGACTTCGGGCACTCCGCCTACTCGATAGGACACACTTGGTACTCCCATGGCGGCCGCCTCTATCAAGGTCAAGGAGATCGCCTCCGTTCGAGTAGGGTTCAGCGCGAGATAAGAAGCGGCATCTCCATTACGAACGTCCTCGGGCGTTCCCGGTGGCAAAACAACAAGGTAGTCTTGTAAGTTACGTTTCTTAATTTCCTGGAGAATGTACGCGTGGTAACGCTCATCATTGACTGAGCCCATCAGCACCACTTGAGCGTAGAGACCTTCTTGTCTCTGCATCCGCTTAAGCCGATCAGCAAGGATCAGGAAATCGGCTTGGCCTTTGGCGGGAAGAATTCGGGATGGATCAAATAAAAGCAAAGCATCCCGGGACACCCCATGCGGCCTTTCGGCACTTTTGCCGTACTTTCGAAGAAACTCATCGCGGCTTCCGAGCGACGGCGAGAAGTACTCCAGAGGGATTCCCATCGCAGTTAAATGAGCCGCCCCAAGGAAATGAAGGGTTGAAGCCTTACTTACTCCTGAGATATAAGACCCGATAGACAGAATTCGAATGACTTGAGAAACCACATATCCGAGCTTTGGATAATTAGCATATAGCGTACCGGCCTCATGCGAAGTAAGGACACGTGGAACATGATATCGGATGCTTAGTGCCCAGGTCGCTAGGACGAACGGGATATGAAACGGTGTATGGAGATGTAGGACAACATGCGCTGATTCTTTTTCATAGCGAATAATGCGGCTTCCGGTCTGATAAACGTCACGAATAATTCGGAAAAAATCCAACGTTAGCGTAAAAAAAGGGCGCTGGAGCACCTTGGGATTGAGGGACGGTGCGGACCCGATCCATGCGTTCGCCGGAGGCTGAGGGTCGCTGGTCCCGGAAATGTGATAAACGCGCCATGGGCCCTCACGAAGTTTTTTTTGAACCACGTTTAGGAAACTCTCCATTCCCCCTATACCGTCCAAATCAAGACTCGAAATCAACAGGACCGAAACGGGCCGCGAGGATGTCGGCGTTAGCGAATGAGAGGCTTCAGAATAGGTGCGAAAAAGGCCGGCCAGGCACGGCATGGCACGCGCCAGCCAATGGAAGGAAGTTGACCTAAGACTGAAGGCCTGCGCGGACCAGATAGGAATTGGGAGAGCTGTTCGGGAGACAGCGATGTTTGAACAAATAGCGGAGTTAGAAAGAAGAGTCGAAATGAGTGCGATGGAGAGAATCTTCGCCCACCAGGAAGTTTTCATTTCATTATTGTAGACGGTGATGGCTGGGGAGACCATAGAGCCAAGGGCTAAAAACCTCGCCCCAAAAGACCTAGCCTGGTTTATGCTGGATTATCGTCGAGTCTTCGCTGAGTCTTTGAAGAGTTTGTATTCGACAGCGTCAACCAGGGCAAGCCAGGAGGCTTCGATGAGATTGGTCGAGACGCCCATAGTGGTCCATTCGGACGCTCGATCGCGGGATTCGATCAAGACACGGACTTTGGCCGCGGTTCCGGCCGCCGCATTCACGACACGGACTTTGAAATCGGTGAGACTCATCGACTTGAGGTTTGGATAAAATTTTTCCAGTGCGCGGCGCAAGGCATTATCAAGCGCATTGACGGGACCGTCGCCCTCGCCCGCCGTATGATCGGGCTTGCCATTCACGCGAAGCTTTACCGTGGCTTCGGTGATCACGGCACCCTCACCCTGGTCGCCGTGAGTCGACCGCCCTCTCCCTGAAGGGAGAGGGGTTCCTTCTACTGACACGCGGTAGCTTTCGAGTTCAAAAGCGGGTTTATGCTTTCCTAACGCACGCTGTACCAACAGTTCAAAGGACGCTTCGGCTCCTTCAAAGTGATAGCCCTCTAATTCTTTTTTCTTGAGCAACTCGAGCACGGCGGCGCTGGCTTTCTCATTATTTTGCAGCTCGACGCTCTTCATATGGACATTGCTTTTGCCTGAGAGCTCGGACACCAATATGCGTCGCTGATTTCCAACGACCTCCGGATGTACGTGTTCGTACGTTTCCGCATGCCGCGAAACAGCTGACACGTGAACTCCACCTTTGTGCGCAAATGCCGAATTGCCCACGTAGGGCTGCCGATCGTCCGGAACCACGTTGGCAATCTCCGAGATAACATGTGAGATCTCGGTGAGCTTTCGCAGCTGGTCGTCAGAGACCACGTTGTAGTTCATTTTAAGCTTGAGATTGGCGATGATCGTTGTGATGTCCGCGTTGCCGCAGCGCTCCCCGAAACCGTTCACGACCCCTTGCACTAAGGTGCAGCCAGCTTCGACAGCGGCAAGCGCATTAGCGACCGCGCAGCCTGAATCGTTATGGGTATGGATTCCCAACTGAGCTTGGGGCACGGCCCGTTGCACCGCGCGCACGGCGGACGTGATCTGACTTGGAATGGAGCCACCGTTCGTGTCGCAGAGAGTGATGTTGGAAGCACCCGCATCCAGCGCCCTCTTGATGGTTTTCAAGGCGTAGGCAGAATTGGCTCGGTAGCCGTCAAAGAAATGCTCAGCATCGTAGATGACTTCCAGTTTCTTTGAACGCAAATACTTCACCGAGTCGTAGATCATACGGAGATTTTCTTCTAAGGTGGTGCGCAGCGCGTGCGTCACTTGCATGTCCCATGACTTTCCAAAAATGCAGGCGACAGGAGCGCCCGAGGAAGCGATTGCTTTCAGGTTTGAATCGTCTGACGCGCGAATATCTTTGCGACGCGTCGATCCAAACGCCGTCAACTTCGCATGCTTAAACTTAATTTTCCGAGCATCCTTAAAGAACTGAATGTCTTTCGGATTGGACCCGGGCCAACCTCCCTCAATGTAGTTGACGCCTAGGCGGTCGAGTTCCTGGGCAATACGCAGCTTGTCATGCGTGGAGAAAGAAATTCCCTCCGCCTGAGAGCCGTCGCGTAATGTGGTGTCGAAGATTTTGATCATTTCCTATTTTTTGTCTAACGCGAATGCTTTGTGTAAGACCTTTACGGCTTGGTCGATTTGGTCGCGAGCGATGACGCACGAGATCTTAATTTCGGAGGTCGAGATCATTTGGATGTTTATTTTGGCTTCCGCCAACGCTTCAAACATCGTCGAGGCCACGCCCGAATGGCTGCGCATACCGACGCCGACAACAGCGATTTTTCCCACACTGGAGTTGGCTACGAGATCCTTGGCGCCGAGCGTTTCTTTGATCGGCCGCATCGCTTTGATCGCCTTTTTCACATCCCCTTCAGCGATCGTAAACGAAATATCGTTCTTCTTGTCCGAGGCTTCCGACTGAATGATCATGTCGACATTGATGCCGGCTTTGCCAAGAGCGGCAAACACCTTGGCCGCAACGCCTGGACGGTCCGGGATATCGACTATAGAAATTTTGGCTTGCTTGCGATCGAATGCCACACCTGACACGACGACGTCTTCCATATGCTTCACCTCTCGATGTACCCGCGTTCCGGGGGCTTGCGAAAATGTAGACCTGACTTCAAAAACGACATCGTATTTTTTGGCGACTTCTACCGAACGGCCCTGCATCACCTGCGCCCCGGCTCCCGCGAGCTCGAGCATTTCGTCGTAGGAAATCTCGTCAAGCTTGCGCGCTTCTGGAACGACGCGTGGGTCGGTTGTGTAGACGCCTTCGACATCCGTATAAATTTCGCAGAGATCTGCATTGAGTGCGGCGGCCATAGCGATCGCCGTCAAATCTGAGCCTCCACGGCCGAGCGTAGCGATATCGTCGGAAGGGTTCAACCCTTGGAAGCCCGCGATAACGACAATTCGCCTTTTAGCGAGTTCAGCTAGAACCTTTTTCGGCAGAATCTTCACAATGCGTGCTCTCGTGTGCGCACTATCGGCGAGGATCCCGGCTTGTGGGCCCGTGAGCGAAATGGCGCCGTAGTCTTTGGTATGGAGAGCCATGCACAACAGCGCGATCGACGCCTGTTCGCCGGTGGCCAGCAGCATATCCATCTCGCGCGGCGAAGGATTGCTTGAGACGCCTTCCGCCATGTCGATCAAATCATCCGTCATGTCGCCGGGTGCTGAAACCACCACGACCACGCGGTAACCTTCCTTCTTTTTTTGGATGATGCGCGTCGCCACATGCTTAATTTTTTCCGCATTGGCGACTGAGCTTCCTCCAAATTTCATGACGACAAGTTTCATAAGTTATTGACCACGGGCGATTATACTACTCGTCCTTACCGGTATTGGACTCCCTTCTTTTCTAATGCCAGCACTTGCGAGCGGCTGCTGATGCCGTGTTTAACAAACACTTTTTCCATCGCTCGGCCAACCTGCATCGCAACGGATCCCGGTTTACTGAACGCAATCACGGAAGATCCCGCACCGGACAAAGCGGCGCCATAGGCTCCCGCTTTTTTCGCGGCGACGATGGCTTCATTCAAGCCCGGCAAAAGCCGAGCGCGTGGAGGCTGATGCAAAACATCGTCCATCGCAAAGGAGAGCCAGTCATATTTTTTCTGAAGCATCGCACCAAGGAGAAATGCGACGCGGGAGGAGGTGAATACTGCCGCCGAAAATGGAATACGGCTCGGAAGCACGCGACGCGCCTCTTTGGTCTCGAGCGGTTTCTCCGGCGAACAGATGACCGCTTTCAACGTCGCGGGCACAGGAAATTGAAGGTAGCGCGTTTCGTTATTAATGAGGCCCGACACGCATAGCCCACCGACAAATGCCGGCACGATGTTATCGGGATGGCCTTCCATCTGAACGGCCATGTCGAGAACGATCTGATCAGACAAAGGTTTACCCAAGAGGGCATTAGCGGCGCACATTCCGCCCACGATGGCAGCCGAGCTTGAACCCAACCCACGCGATAACGGAATGCGATTGATCAGTCGGATATGCAACTGGCGTGGCCATTTCTT
>JAYWEN010000057.1:0-3480 GCA_043779245.1 Elusimicrobiota bacterium
CTGTTCATAATAACTGTCTTGATTGATGTCGAAGGTCTGAAATTTTTCACCTCGCACATATTTCAAGATATTGATTTGATTGTTGGGCTTACCTTCCCCCGCTTGGGTGATGGGATTCACCTTCCCGAGCGATTCGTTATAAATCGTTTCAAACTGGTGGGTTGCAGGATTGAACCGATCCATACCCGTATGAAACGTGCCCCTGACATCTCCGACCCATGCCACTTCCACGGGATACCGACGCATAAGTTCAAGCATTCCCAAGTACTTGGCATGCTCTTTGCCGCTCGGAAAATTAAAATTGCTGTCTTGGTATTGTTGATATCCGACGATAAGTTGATATTTTGCTTGTACCAATTTTTGCACTTCCTCAAACTTCAACTCAGGATATTCCATTCGAGCTTTCATCTGCAGCCATTCCCGGTAATTCATTTTTCCACGGACCGTTCTCGCCAACGGCTGAAAGCGATAGGAGGCCCACATTCGCACTTCCATGATGAGGGCAGGGTTGGATAACCGGAGTGGCACACCGCGGGACAGTGGCGCCGCTTTCAATTGGGCTAGGTCAGATGGAGATAGACGCATCCCGGACGCCGGTGAAATGACCCAATCAACAAAATTTTCCCATTCGTCTCGAACAGGATCAATCAAGTACCACAATCGTGTGTATCCCGTATTTTCAACTTTATTTAATTCATCCATCGTGAAGACCGTATCTTCTCCGTAGACGGGAATTCCCGTCGTCAACGATTGCATTTTGGTGATTTCTGGTTCCATGGGCATGTCCATGTGGAGTTTTTCAAGGAATAGAGAAATTCTGTTCTGGGCCTCGACGTTGCGGGGCGGGGCAACAAGATCTGGCGCAAGATCCTTCAATAACACATCAGGTGTCTCTTCTCCCACCTTTAAGTAATTGGAAATTTTCCAGTCGCCGTTGGCGTCACGTTCATTGGGGTCTCGAGGGGCGGTTCCGTTGGCATCCTCATTTTCTTGCAATTCACCCTCGTCACTCAAACGATAACGCATCCGCCAAAATTCGCCGGAGGTTAAAAGGCGATCATCATACAGCTGGTACAAGAGCCTGTTCCAGGAACGCGCCCAAATGAGGTTCTTTTGATTTTCGTTCAAAGTCGCCGCGTACTTGGGAGGAATCTTTAATAGTGCGAAGCGCTGGCGAGCCGTATTGAAGGCTTCTTCCTTATAATTCATGTCCTTTGAAAACAATTTCTTTTTCCACACCTGTCCGACAGAGCCAATGCGCAAGGTTCCACCATGAAACAGTCCAACTACCATCTGCATAAAATAGAAAATGGAGAAAGTATCCAGTATAAAGAACGGGAAAACCGTCGACCAGAGAAGTGCAGTCGAGAGAAAGCCCATCAGGGGTAGACCCGCAAACGTGGAGGCCAAGAAGGTATGAGTCGGAATCGCCAGGAGTGCCAGCATCCATGCATTCCACGCCAGTTTGACACCAACTAAAACGGACCAGAAAATAATTCGCTTGGATTTGCTTTGCCAGGTCTCCGGGGGTTTTTCCCATCCTTCATCAGGTCGCACGGCGCCTTCTGTGACTGTATTCTGCGGCTTTGCCCATTTCATTAAAATCCACTTACCAGCGGCTAGAAAACTTATAAAAATGGCCAGTCCGCCAGCCCACACCCAAATGGCGGGATCCCTCGGCAAGGAAGCAGAACGAATGAAGGTGTCCATAACTCCTTGAAATCCGGGCTCAAGAGGTTTGTGGATATCCAGTAAAAGTAGGCTATAAAAGGAAATTAGAAGACCCGCAACATATGGATAGTGAGTCAAGAGGACTCGCAACCACCCGCGCCTATTACCCTCTCCACCCGAAAGCTCAAGAAAAACCTTCCACATTCCATTTTTGCGTGCCGGAATAATATTTGGCCAAATGAGATAAAGTCGTATAAACTCGCGCGAACGGAAAAACCCGTCAATGTCCGTTTGCACTAAGAATTTACTCTGGGACGGGTCGGATTGCTCATTTTTAGCCCCCAAATTGGCAGCCAGGATTTTTTCCCAATGTTCTATTTGGCGCGTGTACCATTGGCCATTGAACGTACTCCCATGGTGTTGTTCGGTGCGAATCTCAAGTTTTGCAAACGTGCGATATTCTGACCTCATTTGATGGAACAGGAAGTACATAAGGTTGGGCGTGGCTGTCGTAAATTCTCGCGATAAGCGCCACATGACCAGAGCCAAAAATTGATCGTGGACATCGAATTTAATGTCCTCCGTTAATCCCATAACGGTTTTGCGCCAAATCATGTACCCCTTGAAGGAATCTTTCAAAAGAGGACCGAGATCTCCGGTTCGTTGAGTTTGATCTAGCAACCATTGGTCGAGAAGTTCACGAGCTCCCTCTACAGCGTCTTTAGTCCCTATTTCGGGGTTGCCAACAAATCCAAAATAGCGCATCGATTGTCCTATTTCATCCAACTCTTCTGGCGGAACTATGTCATAAGACTTTTTTACCATCCCATCAAACGGAGAAAGAGCTGCAGGCCGAGAAACGGCGTTAACCGGCGGCATGGGGACTTGTTCAGGGCTTGCACTTGTCGGCGAAGCTGGCTTCTTCGCTAGTTCGTTTTTCATTGCTTTTGTCCTACCCCATAACCTGAGCTTGTACGCCCAGTAGGCGGCCGCAATATAAAGACCAATCAAACTGACAGACCAATACAAGCCCGCTTCAAAAAGATATCCCCACGGCTGACGCGGATCCGTTTCATCGACTACTTCGCCATTCACAAATTTTGTCTTCACGGCATTGATGCGTGACCAATACGATTTATCACGGATCTCCGCGGTGGTTTCAGAAACCTGATCTTTCTCTGTCGCTTTCTTTCCCGCTTGTGGTCTCCACTCTACGCCTTCCACGTGCGACCAAACCATGTGACGGCCGTCTTCTGTAGACACGGCCATTAATGGGACATGCAGTCCGCTCTCCCAGTCATAAAAAACCGAAATATGAGTCAAACTAGGTGGCAAGAAGAAATTGGGATTTCCGAATGTATTGCGGGCAGGCTGAACAGTGGCACGGACGAAATTTTCCATAACCACCGTTCCGTCGGGTAACAGTAAAGTGTCCAATTGCGCTTCCTGCGGGTTGTTGGAATTTTGATTTTGATACGCATAGAGTGGAGTTCGCTTCAATGCTAAATGATCAAGACGAAGCAAGAATCGAACGGTTTCAAGCCGCTTAAGCAAAGCGTTGTCCAAACGACTTATTTTTAAATCGCGCAAGAACCGACCAAACTCTCTATTAAAACTATCCAACTCGTTTAAGAATGCGGATTCTGTGGGCTTGACGTCCTTCACCTCTAAGGACACGAGCTCTCTGTGGAGTCTAGGCAAAAGATGATCGAGCTGTGAAGCGAGGTCTTCCGCCTGATTGATTGAGGCATCAGACAGATGCGAGCGCGGCAGGCGGCCGGTAGCCTTCAACACATGAGCGATTTCTCG